>NZ_JBIUWQ010000018.1:0-63737 GCF_044743525.1 Pseudomonas sp. NPDC087598
CAGCACCTCCTGACCATGATTGATACCTGTAAACCATGTCCCCGGTCTCAAACGTAAAGGATGTACCCGGTCTTTACCCACCCCAGCCCTCTCCCCCAGGGGGCGAGGGGAAAGGGAGCGAATCGGGGGCATTTCAAATCCTGTCCTCGGGGGAAAGGGAGCCGATCTTCGAGCTTTTCAAAATTGAGTTCGACCGGCTAATTTCAGGTCGGCGTAACTTCCCCAAACACCCCGTTCAGTCCGCTCTACCTCTGGGAGAGGGCCAGGGTGAGGGCTTTCATGGCCTGAGTCAGCTCCCCAGATGCAACAGCAGAAAATCAATAAACACCCGCGACTTGTGCGGCAAGTGCGCCGTGTTGGGAAACACCACATTGATCGAGCGCAGGGGCAATGAATACTCCGGCAACAACCGGATCAACCGTCCGCTGGCAAGGTCATCCTCGATCAGCCATTTCGGCAGCACCGACACCCCAAGCGACGACAGCGCCATTGAGCGCATCGCCGCCGAAGAGTTGGTTTCGAAGTGATGCACACCGCTGACCTCGACGCCCTGCCCTCGCTCATCGCGCATTAACCACTGGGTCGGCGTCTGCAAATTGCTGTTGGCGATCCATGGCACACCACTCAGATCCTGTGGCTCGTGCACTGGATGACGAGCGAGAAATTGCTCGGTGGCGACCAGGACGATTTCATAGTCAGCGATCTTGCGGCTCTTGAACGCCGAATCCGCCAGTCGGCCGAGACGAATTACCAGATCAAGCTTTTCCGCCACCAGGTCATTCAATGAAGAGTTGACGTGGTAGCTCAGCCTGATCTGCGGAAAGGTCTGCAAAAACAACGGGATCAGCGGCAGGATGTATTTCTCGCCGTACTCGCTGGTCGAACTGATCCGCAACTTGCCGGACACCCGATTACTGCCCTTCAGGACGTTATCAAAGGCACTGTCGATATCCGCGACGATTTCCTTGAACTCGTTATAGAAGCTCTGACCGGTTTCCGTCAGCGATACCGTGCGGGTCGTGCGGATCAGCAGTGTGGTGGCCAACGCCTCTTCCAGTGCCTTGATGTGCAGGCTGGCCATCGCCCTGCTGATGTTCAGGTAATCCGCAGCCTTGGTGAAAGACCCCAGATCGACGATCGCGAGAAACGTCTGGACCCGATTCAAATGCCCGTGCATGGCGCCCTGATTCACTGTCAAATCCCTTCAAACATTGTGTTCAGCCCCATTGCATCGACGCCCGGAGTCTATCGCCCCTAAGCTCGCCGACAAAGGGGAAACACCATGGGTTATCGCTACAAGGTCGCGTCGATCTTCCTGATCGGCTTCTTCATCGACTGCATCAATATCTTCATGTCGGCCGTGGCCTTGCCCAGTCTGTCGGCGACGCTGCACGTCAACAGCTCGTCCGTGGCGTGGGTCGCCAACGCCTATATTCTCGGGCTGACCCTGATCATTCCACTGAGCACCTGGCTGGCCGCGCGTTTTGGTAGCCGGGAGGTTCTCACTGCTTCAATGCTGCTGTTCAGCCTGGCGGTGTGGATGTGCGGGCTGGCGAACAGTTTCGCGGAACTGGTGATCTGGCGTTTCGTGCAAGGCATTGGTGGCGGTCTGTTGATACCGGTCGGGCAGGCGCTGACGTTCAATCTGTTTCAGGGTGAGCAGCGAGCGAAAATCTCCACGCTGGTGATGGCCGTTGCGCTGGTTGCCCCGGCGATTTCACCGACAGTTGGCGGTCTCATCGTCGACAGCAGCTCATGGCGCTGGGTGTTTTACAGCAATGTGCCGTTCTCGCTGATCGCCGCCGGCTTGTCGTGGGGGTGGATCAAGGAAACAAAACCAACTCACTTGCCACGTCCGGACATCAAAGGTCTGCTGCTGGTGAGCGCGGCACTCGCCAGCCTGCTGCTGGGCATGTCGCTGTATGGCGGCGACTCCCGGACATGGCTGGCCATGGACTGCATCGCAGCAGGCCTGCTGTTTATCGCGCTGTACGTGCGCCATTACCGCCAGTCGCGTCACGCGATCATCGATCTGAGCCTGCTCAAAAGCGCACAGCTCAGTACGTCGATCTTCATCTATTACGCGATTCCCGGCGTGTTCACCGGGGTCAATCTGCTGAGCATGTTCTTCCTGCAGAACACCCTGCATTTCAGCGCCCGGCTGACCGGAACATTCATGATCGTCTATGCCATCGGTGCGTTCATCGCGATGACGATCAGCGGTCGGGTCTACAACCGCGTCGGCGCCAGACGCCTGTTCACCCTCGGCATGCTGCTGCATAGCGGCGGCATCGTGACCCTGACGCGGGTGAATGCACCGATGGATCTCTGGCTGATCGTCATCGCCTACAGCCTGATGGGCATTGGCGGTGGTATCGGCGCCAACACCGCACAAACCACCTCACTGATGGATTTCAACGGCAGCGACACGCACAAGGCCAGCGTGATCTGGAACATCAACCGACAGATGTCGTTCAGCCTCGGCGCTGCACTGTTTCTGATGATCTTCAACCTGCTGCTCAAGCCGTTCGCCAGCCCTTCGGCCTACCACGCGACGTTCGCGATAGCGGCGCTGGTTGGACTGCTCCCGCTGTTTTTGATGAGTCAATTGAACCCTGCAAAGGCAAACCATGAACAACAACCCGATTGAACAAGCACAACACAGCATTCACCACGTACATGAACTGATTCATCGCGTGTTTACCGATACCGACGGCAGCGGCGCAGCCACCATCGCACCGCTGATGGACGCCTTCGCCAAGGACTTCAGCATGGTCACCACTGCGGGGGTGACGGTTGATCGAGCGCAGGTCGAACAGCTGTTCAGGAGAAACGTGGGTGGCAGGCCGGGGCTTGAGATCGTCATCAACGATCTGCACACCGTCTGGCAGGAAGGCGAGACGATTGCGCTGAGCTATACCGAAACCCATCGTCAGGGTGAACACCTCAGCTCACGTGTCTCGGTGGCGATTCTGCGCATTCGGGCAGAACACGTTGAGTGGCAGTACCTGCATGAAACTGCCTTCACTGCACACAAAGGCTGAAAGCTCGTTCGGTTTTCCGAACGCGACTTTGCGGTCGATTCGGTAAACCGGATCAGTTGTGGCTAAAAACACCGCAACAAAAACTTAATAACCTTGTAAATCAGCTAGTTAACCAGTGGCGACTGGTCTGGCACGACTCATGCTCTACACTCTCTCGACGAATGCCTGCTGTGCCAACACTTCAGGAGCCGTCAGGCATTCGAAGCACAAAAAGGGCCGACAAACTGGCTCCATAAAAAAAACAATGTCGAGGAAAATTTGATGCGCATCGTTCCCCATATCCTGGGCGCAGCCATTGCTGCCGCTCTGATCAGCACGCCAGTTTTCGCCGCCGAACTCACCGGCACCCTGAAGAAAATCAACGACTCCGGCACCATCACGCTCGCTCACCGCGACAGCTCCATTCCGTTTTCCTACATTGCAGATGCTTCCGGCAAACCAGTGGGCTACTCCCACGACATTCAGGTCGCTATCGTTGAAGCCCTGAAAAAAGACCTGAACAAGCCTGATCTGCAGGTCAAGTACAACCTGGTTACCTCGCAAACCCGTATCCCGCTGATCCAGAACGGCACCGCGGATATCGAGTGCGGCTCCACCACCAACAACGCCGAACGCGCTCAGCAAGTCGACTTCACCGTCAACATTTTCGAAATCGGCACCCGTCTGCTGGTCAAGAAAGACAAGGAAGGCAACCCGTCCTACAAGGACTTTGCTGACCTGAAAGGCAAAAACGTCGTGACCACCGCCGGCACCACGTCCGAGCGCATCATCAAAGCGATGAACGCCGACAAGCAGATGGGCATGAACATCATCTCCGCCAAAGACCACGGTGAATCCTTCAACATGCTGGAAAGCGGCCGCGCCGTAGCCTTCATGATGGACGACGCCCTGCTGGCCGGTGAAGAAGCCAAGGCCAAGAAGCCGGACGACTGGGTCATCACCGGTACTCCGCAGTCTTTCGAAGCCTACGCGTGCATGGTTCGCAAAGACGACCCGGCCTTCAAGAAAGCAGTCGATGACGCCATCGTTGCCCTGTACAAGTCCGGCGAGATCAACAAGATCTACAGCAAGTGGTTCGAAAGCCCGGTTCCACCAAAAGGCCTGAACCTCAACTTCCCGATGAGCGACAAGGTCAAAGAGCTGATCGCCAACCCGAGCGACAAGCCGGCGCCTGACGTAAAAATCTGATTACTGACTAACCTTGTCACCTGAGGGAGCAACCCTCCCTCAGGCGTCTGTTACTACCTGCTGGCTTTACTGTGGAACACTCGACCTGGCGGTTTTCGAGCCGATCGCGTGTGCCCGACGTTCGACGTCGGACGGGAAAGGATTTTCCCCAAGTGGGTGCTTGTACATCGATCGATCTCGAGGGGAGACCCTAATGAATTACAACTGGGACTGGGGCGTGTTCTTCAAGTCCACCGGCGTTGGCAGCGAGACTTATCTCGACTGGTACGTCACCGGTTTGGGCTGGACCATTGCCATTGCCATCGTGGCATGGATCATCGCCTTGCTGCTGGGCTCCATTCTGGGGGTCATGCGCACTGTGCCAAACCGCATCGTATCGGGCATCGCGACCTGCTACGTGGAACTGTTTCGCAACGTGCCGCTGCTGGTTCAGCTGTTCATCTGGTACTTCCTGGTGCCTGACCTGCTGCCGCAGAACCTGCAGGACTGGTACAAACAAGACCTCAACCCGACCACCTCGGCTTACCTGAGCGTTGTCGTGTGTCTGGGCCTGTTCACCGCCGCGCGTGTCTGCGAACAAGTGCGCACCGGCATTCAGGCGCTGCCGCGTGGCCAGGAATCGGCCGCCCGCGCCATGGGTTTCAAGCTGCCGCAGATCTACTGGAACGTGCTGCTGCCCCAGGCCTACCGGATCATCATTCCGCCGCTTACCTCGGAATTTTTGAACGTGTTCAAGAACTCCTCCGTGGCGTCCTTGATCGGTCTGATGGAACTGCTGGCGCAAACCAAACAGACCGCCGAGTTCTCGGCCAACCTGTTTGAAGCCTTCACCCTGGCCACGCAGATCTACTTCACCCTGACCATGAGCCTGATGCTGCTGATGCGCAGGGTCGAGAAGAAAGTCGCCGTGCCCGGCCTGATCTCCGTGGGGGGTAAATAATGGACTTCGATTTCAGCGGCATCATCCCCGCCATCCCGGGACTGTGGAACGGCATGGTCATGACCTTGCAGTTGATGGTCATGGGAGTGGTCGGCGGCATCGTGCTGGGGACCATCCTCGCCCTGATGCGTCTGTCGTCCAGCAAACTGCTTTCGCGTGTTGCCGGCGCTTATGTGAACTACTTCCGCTCGATCCCCCTGCTGCTGGTGATCACCTGGTTCTACCTGGCGGTACCGTTCGTGCTGCGCTGGATCACCGGCGAAGACACCCCGATCGGCGCGTTCACCTCCTGCGTCGTGGCCTTCATGATGTTCGAGGCCGCGTACTTCTGTGAAATCGTCCGGGCCGGCGTGCAGTCGATTCCCAAAGGCCAGATGGCCGCAGCACAGGCGATGGGCATGACCTATGGCCAGACCATGCGTCTGATCATCCTGCCTCAGGCCTTCCGCAAGATGACGCCGTTGCTGCTGCAACAGAGCATCATCCTGTTCCAGGACACTTCGCTGGTTTACACCGTAGGCCTGGTGGACTTCCTCAACTCCGCCCGCTCCAGCGGCGACATCATTGGTCGTTCCAACGAGTTCCTGATCTTCGCCGGTGTCGTCTACTTCATCATCAGCTTTTCCGCCTCGCTGCTGGTCAAGCGTCTGCAAAAAAGGTTCGCCGTATGATCTCTATCAAGAACATCAACAAGTGGTATGGGGACTTCCAGGTGCTGACTGATTGCAGCACCGAGGTCAAAAAAGGCGAAGTGATCGTGGTCTGCGGCCCGTCGGGTTCCGGCAAATCGACCCTGATCAAATGCGTCAACGCGCTGGAGCCGTTCCAGAAAGGCGACATCGTCGTCGACGGCACCTCGATTGCCGACTCGAAGACCAACCTGCCGAAACTGCGTTCACGCGTGGGCATGGTGTTCCAGCACTTCGAACTGTTCCCGCACCTGACCATCACCGAAAACCTGACCATCGCGCAGATCAAGGTGTTGGGCCGCAGCAAGGAAGAGGCGACCAAGAAAGGTCTGCAACTGCTTGAACGCGTGGGCTTGTCGGCCCACGCCCACAAGCACCCGGGCCAACTGTCCGGCGGTCAGCAACAGCGTGTGGCGATTGCCCGTGCGCTGGCGATGGACCCGATCGTCATGCTGTTCGACGAGCCGACCTCGGCGCTCGATCCGGAAATGGTCAACGAAGTGCTCGACGTGATGGTGCAACTGGCCCACGAAGGCATGACCATGATGTGCGTGACCCACGAAATGGGCTTCGCCCGCAAAGTGGCCGACCGCGTGATTTTCATGGACGCCGGCAAGATCATCGAAGACTGCCCGAAAGAGGAATTCTTCGGCGACATCAGCGCCCGCTCCGAACGTGCCCAGCACTTCCTCGAAAAAATCCTGCAGCACTAAAAGCAACACCCCGCTCCCCGGCTATGGGGGGCGGGCTGATTGACAATGAGATCCCTTGTGGTGAGGGGATTCATCCCCGATGGGCTGCGAAGCGGCCCCCTGCTTTCCAAAGTCAAACCGCGTGCAATGGTTTGACGACTGCTTCGCAGCCGATCGGGGATAAATCCCCTCGCCACAGGTTCCGCGCTCGACCAAATCAGGATGCTATTGCCATGCTGGTTGACCCAAGGCATCTGTGATGAAATGCGACCCCACTCTCTATCGCGCAGCGCCGCCATCACTTGCCGTGAAGCCCCGTCTGATTCGTCATCTGTTCCTGCCGCCACTGGTCATCGCGCTGATGATCGGCCTGGGTTTTATCGGGTTCTGGACCAGTGAACATTTCGGCATTCGCAGCCTCGGCGAGAATGGCCAGCGTCAGCTGGAACTGCACGCACGCGCGGTCGAAAGCGAAATCAGCAAATACACCTACCTGCCCAGCCTGCTGGAACTGGAAACCAGTGTCCCGCAACTGCTGGCCGACCCGACCCCGGAACACCGGCAAACGGTCAACGACTACCTCGAAGGCCTGAACCGGCGCAGCCGCAGTCGGGCCATCTATGTGATGGACACCACCGGCCGCGTGATGGCCACCAGCAACTGGCGCGATGTCGACAGTTACCTGGGTGAAGACCTGTCCTTCCGCGCCTACTTTCAAAAAGCCGTACGCGGCCAACCCGGACGTTTCTACGGGATCGGCAGCACCAACGGCGAACCCGGCTACTACCTCGCCCATGGCCTCGAAGAACACGGCAAGATTGTCGGCGTCGCGGTGGTCAAGGTGCGCCTTGAAGCCATGGAAGAACGCTGGCAACGGGCGCGGCTCGAAGCGTTTGTCAGCGACGAAAACGGCATCATCATTCTCTCCAGCGATCCGGCACGGCGCCTCAAATCGGTGGTGCCGCTCAGTGACGAGACCAAAGAGAAACTTGCGCGCAGCCTGCAGTACTACTGGTTCCCGCTCAACGAACTGCAACCGCTGGCTCGCGAAACATTGTCCGAGGGTGTGGAAAAACTCACCTTCCCGGCCAACAGCGAAGTCAATTCCGACGAAGAAAACATCAGCTATCTGGCGCAGACCCGCCCCCTGAGCGATACACCGTGGAATTTCACCCTGCTGACGCCGCTACAGGATCTGCGCCGTGAAGCGATCAATCAGGGGATTCTGGTCGCCGTGGCGTTTGCGTTGGTGGCGTTTCTGCTGATTGCCTGGAACGAGCGGCGCAAGGTCATCGCCACCCGCCTCGCCGCCCGCGAAGCCTTGCAGGAAGCCAACAATCAACTGGAGCGTCGGATTACCGAACGCACCGCCGACCTGCGCGCCAGTAACGATCGATTGAAGAGTCAGATCCGCGAGCGGCGCCAGGCCGAAGAGACTTTACGTCGCGCTCAGGATGAACTGGTCCAGGCCGGAAAACTCGCCGCCATTGGCCAGATGTCCACCAGCATCGCCCACGAATTGAATCAGCCACTGGCGGCGATGCGCACGTTGTCGGGCAACACCGTACGTTTTCTGGAGCGTGGTCAGCTCGATGTCGCCAGCACCAATCTGAAGACCATCAACGACCTGATCGATCGTATGGGCCGGATCACCGCCAGCCTGCGTTCGTTTGCCCGGCGGGGTGACAATCAGGGCCAGGCCAGCCTCGGCAAAGCCGTGGACGCGGCGCTGCAGCTGCTCGGCGCACGTCTGGAAAACCCGGCGTTGCAACTGCACCGGCAGTTTATTGATGTGCAGTTGCACATCGACCAGACCCGCCTCGAACAGATTCTGGTCAACCTGATCGGTAACGCCCTCGATGCCATGCAAGCTCAGCCGCTGCCACAACTGTGGCTGGAAGGTGAAGAGTTCAACGGCAAATATCGCCTGCGCGTGCGCGACAACGGCCACGGTGTCGACGCCGAAGCGCGCAAGCATCTGTTCGAACCGTTCTTCACCACCAAACCCGGCGAGCAAGGCCTGGGTCTGGGCCTGACCCTTTCCGCCAGCCTCGCCGCCGCCACCGGTGGCCATCTGGGTGTCGAACACCCCGGTGGCGGCGGTACCACCTTCGTCCTCAGTTTACCGTTGGTAAGCCCTACTCCTGCCGAGCCAATATGAACCACGACCTTAGTGTGCTGATCGTCGAAGACGACCCCCATGTGCTGCTCGGCTGCCAGCAAGCGCTGACGCTGGAAGACATTCCCTGCGTCGGTGTCGGCAGTGCCGAAGAGGCATTGGAGCGTGTCGGCGACAACTTTGCCGGGATCGTCATCAGCGACATTCGCCTGCCGGGCATCGATGGCCTGGAACTGCTGACCCGGCTCAAGCAGCGCGACCGCAGCCTGCCGGTGGTGCTGATTACCGGCCACGGTGATATTTCCATGGCGGTCGGCGCGATGCAGAAAGGCGCCTACGACTTCATGGAAAAACCGTTCTCACCGGAGCGTCTGGTCGACGTCGCCCGCCGTGCGCTGGAGCAACGCAGCCTTGCGCGCGAAGTCTCGTCGCTGCGTCGGCAACTGGCCGAGCGCGACTCCCTTGAGGGGCGGATCATCGGTCGTTCACCGGCGATGCAGAACCTGCGTGAACTGATCGCCAACGTCGCCGACACTTCAGCCAACGTCTTGATCGAAGGCGAGACCGGCACCGGTAAGGAATTGGTCGCCCGTTGCCTGCACGATTTCAGCCGCCGCCACAGCAAGCAATTCGTCGCGCTGAACTGCGGTGGTCTGCCGGAAAATCTTTTCGAAAGCGAGATCTTCGGCCACGAGGCCAATGCGTTTACCGGCGCCGGCAAACGGCGCATCGGCAAGATCGAACATGCCGACGGCGGCACGCTGTTCCTCGATGAAGTGGAAAGCATGCCGCAGCCGTTGCAGATCAAACTGCTGCGCGTGTTGCAGGAACGCACCCTCGAACGCCTCGGCTCGAATCAGAGCGTGGCGGTGGATTGCCGGGTGATTGCGGCGACCAAATCCGACCTAGACGAATCGAGCAAGGCCGGCGAATTCCGCAGCGACCTGTATTACCGCCTCAACGTAGTGACGCTGGAACTGCCGCCATTGCGCGAGCGCCGCGAAGACATCCTGCAACTGTTCGAACACTTCACCCAGCAGTCAGCCCTGCGCTTCGACCGCGCCTTGCCGGAACTGGACAACCAGACCCTGTCGAACCTGATGAGCCACGACTGGCCAGGCAACGTACGCGAGTTGCGCAACGTCGCCGAACGTTTCGCCCTCGGCCTGCCGGCCTTCAAGAAATCTGGTGCGGGCAACGCCGGCCAGGGCCTGGCTTTTGCCGAAGCGGTGGAAGCCTTCGAGCGCAACCTGCTCAGCGACGCCCTGCACCGCAGCGGCGGCAACCTGACCCAGGCCAGCCTGGAGCTGGGCATGGCCAAGACCACCCTGTTCGACAAAGTCAAAAAATACGGATTGAGCCACTGATGGATCTGTTGCTGAAAGCTGCACTCGGTGCCGCCGTTGTGGTGATTCTCGCGGCGCTGGCCAAGACCCGAAACTATTACATCGCGGGACTGGTGCCGCTGTTTCCAACGTTTGCGCTGATCGCCCATTACATCGTTGGCAAGGGACGTTCGGTTGATGACCTGAAAACCACCATCGTCTTCGGGATGTGGTCGATCATTCCGTACTTTGTGTACCTGGCGACGTTGTATGTGATGGTGGATCGGTTGCGGCTGGAGGCGTCGCTGGCCGTGGCGGCGGTGGCGTGGTTGATGGCGGCCACCGTGCTGGTCACGATCTGGGTACGCTTGCACAGCTGACCCAACAATCCCTGCTCTCCCCTGTGGGAGTTGAGCTGTCAGCCGTTGACGGTACCGCCCCGGGATTCGGCCATGATCTGCCGGATCGCCCCGACAAACGTCTCCACCGGTTGCCCGCCCGTCACAGCGTACTGCCCGTTGAACACCACCGTCGGCACCGAACTCACCCCGCGCTGCAACCAGAGTTGCTCTTGCGCACGCACCTCATCGGCAAATTCGTCCGTGGCCAGAATGGCCTCGGCGCGCTGTCGATCCAGTCCGACAGTTTCGGCAATCTGCAGCAACTGCGCGTGATCCGACGGATTGCCGCCGTCGGTGAAATACGCTTTGAACAGCGCCTCTTTCAGCGCCAACTGCAGACCTTCCAGCCCTGCCCAATGCAGCAAACGGTGCGCGTCAAAGGTGTTGTAGATCCGGCTGTTGCCATCGGTGCGAAAGGCAAACCCGACATCGGCGCCACGGGCACGGATGGCTTCGCGATTCTTCTGCGACTGCTCTGGCGTCGAGCCGTATTTCTCGCTGATGTGCTCGGTGATGTTCTGCCCTTGTGGGCCCATCTTCGGGTTCAGTTCGAACGGTTGGAAATGAATCTTGGCCTGCACTTCATTACGCAAGATCTCCAGCGCCTGCAGCAAGCCGTACAGACCGACGACGCACCATGGGCAGGAGACGTCGCTGACGAAGTCGATGTTCAGAGTGGAATTCATGACTCACCTCACGCCGAAAACCCAAACGATACACCCGCCCGGTCTTATAGCGACAGTGATGGCCCTGTCGCTGGCAAGCCAGCTCCCACAAGGATCACACCGAACCTGTGGGAGCGTGGCTTGCCCGCGATGAGGACAGGAGCAACACCACGATACTTCGGTTACAAAAGATTCCCGCCCGCCACAGGCTCAATCTGCGCCCAGTGCGAAGTGTCTTCACGATGTGCCTGCAAATACGGCAACACCGCCGCCAGCAACGGCGCTTTGAAGGCCTCTTGAAAGCGATGCGCCAACCCGGGAATCAACTTCAACTGACTGCCACGGATATGCGCCGCCAAGTGCACGCCATGCATCACCGGCAGCAACGGATCAGCCGTGCCATGCACCACCAGCGTCGGCACCCGCAATTGATTGAGCAGTGCCACCCGGCTCGGCTCCGCCAGAATCGCCATGATCTGCCGTTTGACTCCTTCCGGATTGAACGCGCGGTCATACGACGCCGCCGCCTGTTGCAGCAAGACCTGCCGATCATCGGTGACCGCCGGGCTGCCCAGCGCGGCCAGCAAGTCAGCCTGTTGCTCCAGCGCCACCTCGCGGTTGGGCGCACCGCGTCGCGACAATAACTGCACCAGCGCCGCACTCGGCGCCGGCAAACCTTCAGCACCGGAACTGGTCATGATCAGCGTCAGGCTCTCGACCCGCTGCGGTGCCATCGCGGCCAGATGCTGGGCGATCATCCCGCCCATGCTGGCGCCCAGCACATGGAATTGCTCGACGTGCAACGCATCCATCAACCCCAGCGCATCGTCGGCCATATCAGTCAGGGTGTACGGTGCCGCCACCGGCAAGCCGAGTTTGTAGCGCAACACTTCAAAGGTCAGATTGGCCTCGACCGGGGCCTGCCGCCAGGTCGACAGGCCGACATCGCGGTTGTCATAACGGATCACCCGAAAACCCTGCTGACACAGCGCCACCACCACCTCGTCCGGCCAGTGAATCAACTGCCCACCCAGGCCCATCACCAGCAGCAGTGCCGGGTCCGACGCGCGGCCAATGCTCTGGTAGGCCAGGCTCACCTGCGCCAGATCGACCCGTTCAGTCGGCACATTCACGTCACAACGCGAGGCGGCATACGACGGCGCGCCGAATAAAAGCGCGGCCAGCACGGCCGCGATCGAAAGAAAAAACTTACCCATGAAAAACACCGAAACGCAGAACCCCAGTAGAGCGCGAGTCTGATGAAGTTTGTACAAGCGCGCTGCCACAGTTCGATGACAGTTTGATGAAGAGTGCCGAGCGGTCACCGCGGCAATAACTATCTACCGCCATGGTCGGCCGCTTTCCCCGTTGAATGGCTCAGGACCGGAGCGCATCCGCCGCTCCCCACCGCGAGCCGTTAACCATGCCCGATCGATTATTGTTGAATGCCCCCGCCCTTGAGCCGCCCGCCCAGTCAACGGCAGCGCGCTTGCCGGCCCACCACGACGAAGGTTTACTGCTGAATGCCGCTCATCGATGGCGAGAAAGCTGCGAAGCGTTGCATCGATTGTTTGCCAATGTGCCTACCGCACGGGACACGCTTTTACGGGTGCTCAAGCAAAAGCTGAATCTGGAGCAAACCGGCGCTGGCCTGCTCTTTGCCGCGCAGGATTCGCGCCCGGAACGCTTCATTCCGATGGTGCAGGTGTGTGCTTTTGTCTTTCAGCAGCCACTGGCCAGGATTGCCGTGGATGCGTCTTGTCGGGTCACCGGTCTCTCCACCGCCCACAGCCTGTTCGGCCTGACGCCGGCGCAACTGCTCGCGCGGCTCAAGACATTGCCCATCGAACAAGCCCTGCAGACGCGCTGGAATACCTATTGGGACGCCCGCGCGCCGGGCAGCCCGGTATCGCGCCGCGAACGCGCCAGCCAGTTGTACCGCGAACATCTCGACGCGGCCGCGCAACTTGCCTTCGCCCGGCGCAGCCTGACAGCCGAACAATTGCTCGCGCTCGCCACGCTACAGGAGGCCAGCGCCGCCACGCCCGACATCACCACCGAGCAACTGTCGCTGGTGCTGAGCAATGGCAGCAAGGTCAAATTGGCCGCTGCCTGGGTCATCAGTTTCGGTACCGAGGCGCCGGTCGCCCAGTGGTTGTACCTGCCGCTGCGGCCTGAGGCGTTCCAGGTATTTGCCCAACGTCAGGACCTTGAGAACTGGCTGTCGACGCAATCGTTGGTGCCCACCGGCCTGCCGCAGACCGACCTGCAATTTGAATACACCGGCAGAAACCTGCCATTGACGGCAGGCATGACCGACCTGCTGGCTCACCTGTACAAAGCCCAACTCAATGCCCTGCGCAGTGGCAGTGCCAACAAGCCGGGCCTTTACGAACAGGCCAGCCAGGCCCTCGACAACGTCGATCAGAGCGATCATCAGCGCAATACCGGCGCGGTGTTTGCCTCTGCGCCAACGCTCGATAACGTCGTGGTCGAGCCTGAGCAACAGGCCCTGTTCGGCAGTCTGTACGCCGACATTCCCTGGCCCCTGCGCCAGGCAGCGCTCAACCGGCAACGCGACGCGCTCGAAACACTACTCGACGGTGCCGATACCAACACCGCCCTGCAACCGTTCAAGCAAACACACGAGACGCTGAAAGCCGCCGAGCAAGCCGCTGACAAGGCCGCTACGGCATTGCTGGGCCGCGCCCGCTCCCTCGACCTGGCGACGTTCAACCGTGAATTCACCGCCCTGCACCAGGCGCACAAAAGCGGTTTGCAAGCCGAAGCCGACCTGCAAGGGCTGCTGACCCAATTGAGCGAGGCCGAGCGAGACCGGATCAAGGCCCTGCTCGACACAACGCAAGACCCCGGCGCCGAGCACGTCGCGGCCAGCCTGATCCTGTCGACCCATGAACAGGACCCCGGCATTCAGGCCCCAACTGAACTCAATGGGCCGTTTGTGATGACCCACCCGCAGGCACTGCTCGATCGGGAGTCCGCGCACAGCGTGTTGCTGTACTGGCCGGGCAACGGCGGTGGTTTGCAACGTTTCGCCAATCGGCGAGCGCTGGAACAGCAGGTATTCAAGATTACCGATCAGGACACCGCACTCGCTTTGCAGCTGAAAAAAATCAGCGGTGATCCGCTGCAGCATGGCCTCAATCAACTGACCAGCGACTTCGACGAACAGGCAGGTCTCCTGCGCTCACGTTTTGCCGATGCCAGCACAAAAACCGAGTACGACGAACAACTCGCCGCCCTGCGCCAGCGCAGTCTCGGTGCGTTACAGGTGCCGGTGAACGCCGCTCGCAGTCTGGCGTTCACGCAGGTGCTGGAGCAAGCAAACAGCGGCACGCTGGCGGACGCGCTACCGCACTGGCTCGCCAGAATCGAAACGTCTGACCGCAGCGCGCTTAAGCAACTGATCGAGGCCTTCCTCCTCGCGATGCAGCGCAGCCATGAGCAACTGACCCTCGCCCTGGAACCACGGGACGACTTCACGCGCGCACATCTGCATGAGCGACTGCGCAAGGACTTCGCGCTCAAAGGCAGTTTCGAGATCACCCTCGACCTGCCTGACTCGGTAAAAATGGTCAAACATTACAAACCCGCCCCCGGCCACTCGGGCTATGAGCTGGTGCCGGTGCCCAGTACCACGCGCAGCAAAATGCCGCTGGTGGAACTGGCCCAACTTAACATCGACAACACGCCATCGATGCAACTCGAACCGCTTTCGTTGCGCCTGACATATATGCGCGTGGAGGTCATCGCAAGCGATGCGGTCGAGGCTGAAACCTTGAAAAAAGGCCTCACCCTGACCTGGCTGAAACGTGTACTGCCAGAGCTCGATCTGCCGCTGGCCTACGAAAAACGCATTCGCGAGGCGTTCACCGGGGCGCCGGACGAGTCGACCTTCGTCAAAGAGCATCGCCGCGAATGCCTGGTCGAATCCTGGCGCGCCATGCTCAAACTGCAAGGTGAATTCGCCCGTCTGCAACACCACATCAGCCTGGAAGAATTGCAGATTCTCACCATCGCCACTGACGCCAACACTACGCAAGCCTGGCAAGCCGAGCGCAAACGCATCGTTATCCGTCCGGCGTATCTGAGCGTCGGTGGCGCGGACACGCCCAATGAAGGCGCGGTCACCCTGTCCGGCGTGACGTTCATCGAGGAGCAGGTCAGCGGCACCACCCTGTTGTATCTGCCCGACAGTCCCGACGACCGTTTTCTGCGGCGTTACGACAACCTCGAAGCGGCGCGCATGGCGTTGTACAGAATGTGCACACAGGACAGCTGGATCCGCTATGTGGCGGGCCGCGCCTTGCAGGGTAACGTCAGGGCCCATGAGAGCCGGCTCAACCAGGCTGTGCTCAAGCACTTCGATGCGATCATCGGCGTCGGCGAGCGCTGGTCGCCCGGCACCTCGTTCGCCGCGCACTTGCTGGATGCGCACATGGGACGGCTGATCGAAGCCCATCGCGGCACCTCGCGCTCCAACGATGCGCTGTACATGGAACGCTATGCGCTCAAGGGACCCCGTGCGTTCAATTACCTGAAAATGGCGATCGGCCTGTTGCCCTTCATCGGCACCGCCATCGCCGTTCACGATGCCTGGACGGCGGCCAACCAGTCGGTGGCCGCATTTTTACGTGGCGACATCGGTGAGGGTCTGGCTGAACTGGAATCGGTCCTGCTGTCATTGATCGACGCGGCCATGGATCTGTTGCCCGGTGAACTGGCGTTATCGGCCGTGTCGCGCACGGCTCGCTCACTGACCCGCGCACGCCAGATGCGCGTCTTGCTCAGAACCACCACAGCGCTGCAGAACACGTCCCGGCGTCAGGCTCGACATGTGGCGGCGCGCTTTTCGGGTTACGAATATGAACAACCGATCTCCCTTGCCGGTCTGCAACCGGGCACCGACGGGTTGTATCGCGGCATCTACCGGCATGCCGACGGCGATTTCATTGTGCGTCAGGGACGGATCTTCGAGGTGCAGCGCAGCAACGATTCACGCAACTGGCGCTTGCGCGGCACCCGCAAGGCCACCTACAAACAACCGGTGGCGCTCAATGAAAACGGCGAGTGGGACACCTGGTTCGGCGTCTACGGCAGCACCTTCGAGGGCGGTGGCCTGGGGGGCGGAAACGTGATCGGGCATCTGGCCGATACGCTGGATCCGATCTGGCCGCAGGCGATTCGTCAACGATTGCCGCGCTGGTGGGCGGACCGGACCTTTCGCCGTCATCACTACCTGACGGAACTCGCCGATGATCTTGCCGAACGACTCGAAATCCGCGGCGGAAACAGCGACGTGACGTTAAACCGCTATGCCAGCGCGAAAACCGATGAGGCACGCCAGGCCCTCATCCCTGCCGCTGAAGCCGCCGCCATCGGTGACATTGAAATGGCAATCCGGCGTTATCAAACATTGCTTGAACTGGAACCGCTGACCCACGGCAACAAGCGTCGCTACCTGATCGAAATGCAAAGCAAGACAGCCGCACTACTGGCCGACCGATATGCACGCCGCGCCATCCACAACTCGCACAGCACCTCACCGCTGATCTCAGGGATCGATTACCTGAACAAGCAACTGGATGAACTGCCGCACGACGCCCTGGTACAGCGCCTGACGCTGATGGAAGAGCGCCGTCAGTTGCGCCTGGAATACCTGCGCAAACTGGATCAGATGGAAGTGCTCAGAGTTGACGTCAACCATTGGTACGAGCGTATTCGCATGGCGGCGGACAAAAAAATAGTGGCCAGCCTTGTCGATGACCTGAACGCCAAACACAGTCCTTTTCTACTGAGCTTTCAGAAAACCTATCAACGCCTTGAGGCGGTGCAGCGTGCCGGCAACATCGGCGATGCTTCCTGGCTATATCTGCTGGGACAGGCGCGCAGGCTGCGGGAGAAAGTCGCCCGGGCACTCAACACCCACCATGACCTGCTGAGCGCCAGCGTCACCCGAGTACAGCGCGACGCCATTCTTCAAGACTGTGTCGACACGTACGCGCAGTTTGCCCGCGATATGAAGGTCTGGACCGCCAGCTACCCGCAATTCTTTCATGAAGAGCTGATCGAGCCGCTGATGTCCGGGTTCGAAAAGCTCGGCGAGCAGGCGCGCAAAAGCATCGGCAACCCCGTGCACGCCGCGCCGCCGGCCGGAACGATCAATCGCAAAGTCTTTCCCACCGAGGACGATCAATGGCTGATCGGCGTGGAAACCTGGGACAAGAAAAACAACAAGCATCACTACGAGATGAACAGCGGCGAAATCTGGGAACAGACCGCAAGCGGAAAATATCGCCTGACAAGTCATGCGGCCGCGACACCGGCATCGCCTCCGTTGAGTCTGTCGACGCTGGTGACCGAGGCGCGCAAACGCCTGGACTCTCAGGCGGCTTACCGCGCCCGGGTCGATTCCTACGCCGATCAGGACATGTTGCCGGTCGATCTTGAGCACATGCTGGTCAGCGAGGCCGCCGAGCTGAGTTTGCGCGCCGACCGTATCGCCGGCGTCGCGCCGCAGAATCCGGTGATTGCCCAACTACGCAACAAGGCCACTGAATTGATCGCCAGTGGTCGTGCCCTGCGCACCCGTCAGTCACTGACCACGAAATCGCCCACTGACGGCATGCTGCTCGATCTGATCGAACAGAGCGCGGTGGAAGTTCGCAAAGTCAAACCCCTGCAGAACATCAGCAAGCGAGGTGCCCGCAAGGACTACCTGCAAGAATATGAAGTCTGGGATCTGACCCTGATACCCAATGAACTGCTGTGGTATGCCCACTTTCATTACGCCAGTGCAACGCCGGTGATGCGCACGTTCGAAAAAGCTCACCTGAAACTGCCCGAGCACCAATTCTCGACCCGTGCCGACGATCCCGACCTGCCGACTGCCGATATCGGCAGACAGTCAGCAGTGCTGGAGTATTTCGAGGCACTTTGAACGCTAAAAAAGCAAAAAAAACCGCTGAGCCCTGGGGCTCAGCGGGTTCGTTATATCAATGGACAGAGCGCAGGTTTACGCCAGTTGACTGCGCAACTGCCGCGCCGCCGCCACCATGTTCACCAGCGCCGCTTCCGTCTCCGGCCAGGCGCGGGTCTTCAAGCCGCAATCGGGGTTGACCCACAGTCGCTCGGCGGGAATCCGCTTCACTGCCTTGCTCATCAACTTGACCATTTCGGCAGTGTCCGGCACCCGTGGCGAGTGGATGTCGTAGACGCCCGGACCAATGTCGTTCGGGTAATCGAACGCTTCGAAGGCTTCAAGCAACTCCATGTCCGAACGCGAGGTTTCGATGGTAATGACGTCGGCGTCCATGTCGGCAATCGCCTTGATCACGTCGTTGAATTCGCTGTAACACATGTGAGTGTGAATCTGCGTTTCATCCTTGACCCCGGATGCCGTCAGACGGAACGCCTCGACCGCCCAGTCCAGATATTCCTGCCATTGCGCCCGGCGCAGTGGCAGACCTTCGCGGAACGCCGCTTCGTCGATCTGCACGATCTTGATCCCGGCGCGCTCCAGATCCACCACTTCATCACGCAGGGCCAGCGCCAGTTGTTGCGCCTGGATTTTGCGTGACACGTCTTCGCGAGGGAACGACCACATCAGCATGGTCACCGGACCGGTGAGCATGCCTTTCATGACCTTGTCGGTCAGGCTCTGCGCGTAGGTGATCCAGTCCACGGTCATGGCATTCGGACGGCTCAAGTCACCGTAGATCACCGCTGGTTTCACACAGCGCGAACCGTAGCTCTGCACCCAGCCGAAACGGGTGAACAGGTAACCGTCGAGCTGCTCGGCGAAGTACTCGACCATGTCGTTGCGTTCGGCCTCACCGTGAACCAGCACGTCCAGGCCCAGACGTTCCTGCACCTGCACCGCGTGGCGGATTTCACTGCGCATGGCGTCGTGATAATCGTTGGTCGACAGCTTGCCCTGCTTGAACGCCTGACGCGCCAGACGAATCGAACCGGTCTGCGGGAACGAGCCGATAGTGGTGGTCGGGAACGTCGGTAATTGCAGGCGCGCCTGTTGCCGGGCGATACGTTGGGCAAACGGCGAATGACGCTGACTGTCCTCGGCATTGATCGCGCTGATCCGCGCCTGCACCTCGGGTTTATGAATGCGTGACGACTGTGCACGGCTGGCCTGAATCGCCCGGCTCCGGGCCAATGCAGTTTGCACCTTGGGCGCTTGTGGATCGTTCAAGGCATCGCGCAGCACCGAGATTTCGCTGCACTTCTGCACGGCAAACGCCAGCCAGCTCTTCAGTTCCGGATCGAGCTTGTCTTCACGCTCGACATCCACCGGACTGTGCAGCAACGAGCAGGAACTGCTGACCCACAGGTTGTCGCCAAAACGCTCCTGCGCCGGTTGCAGTTGCGCCAGCGCCTGCTCCAGTTCGCAGCGCCAGACGTTACGCCCGTTGACCAGGCCCACCGAGAGAATCTTGTAGGTCGGCAAACGATCGAGCACCTGACCGAGTTGCTCCGGCGCCCGCACCGCATCGATGTGCAGGCCTTGCACCGGCAGGCCCACGGCCAGGCCGAGGTTGTCTTCGAGGCCACTGAAGTAGGTCGCCACAAGTTTTTTCAACGGCGAATACTGAAGGATGTGATAAGCGCGCTCGAAGGCGCTTTTCCACGCTTGCGGCAGGTCAAGCGTGAGGATCGGTTCATCGATCTGCACCCACTCCACGCCCTGGTCAGCGAGGCGGCCGAGGATTTCGTTGTACACCGGCAGCAGGCGTTCAAGCAGATCGAGTTTGTCGAACTCGTTGCCTTTGGCCTTGCCCAGCCACAGGTAAGTCAGCGGGCCGATGATCACCGGTTTGACGTTATGCCCCAGCGCCCGGGCTTCTTCGACTTCGTCGAACAGCTGTTCCCAGCTCAGCTTGAACGGTTGGTCTGCGGTGAATTCCGGGACGAGGTAGTGGTAGTTGGTATCGAACCACTTGGTCAGCTCCTGGGCGTACTGAGTCTTGCCGTGCTCGCCGCCGCAGCAGCCTGCCGTTGCGCCGCGCGCCATGGCAAACAGGGTGTCGAGGCTCGGCTGGCCGTGTTCATCGCGCACGCCGTCAAAACGTTCCGGGATGACGCCGAAGGTCAGCGAATGAGTCAGCACCTGGTCGTACCAGGCGAAGTCGCCGACCGGCAGCAAGTCGATGCCGGCATCCTTCTGCAACTGCCAGTGGGTGGCGCGCAGATCACGGCCGACCTTGTTCAGGGCAGCTTGATCGAGATCGCCTTTCCAATAGGCTTCAAGGGCTTTTTTCAGTTCGCGGTCGGCGCCGATGCGCGGAAAACCAAGGGTGTGGGCCACGGCCATGTCGAATGTGCTCCATTGGGTAAAAGATGGCGCCATTGTCGACAGCCAGACCAACATGAGACAAACTCAACCTTTTCGTGTTGATCACAAGTTTTCCTCATGGAGCCAGCCGGTGCTTGAAATCCGTCACCTGAAAACCCTGCACGCACTGCGCGAAGCCGACAGCCTGGTCGATGCCGCCGACCGTTTGCACCTGACCCAATCGGCGCTGTCCCACCAGTTCAAGGAACTCGAAGAGCGCATGGGCATGCCCTTGTTCGTGCGCAAGACCAAACCGGTGCGCTTCACCAGCGCCGGCCTGCGCCTACTGCAACTGGCCGATGCGACCCTGCCGCTGCTGCGCGCCGCCGAGCGTGATATCGGGCGACTGGCCGGTGGCACCGCCGGCCGTTTGCACATGGCGATCGAATGCCACAGCTGCTTCCAGTGGCTGATGCCGACCATCGACCAGTTCCGCGATGCGTGGCCGGAAGTCGAACTCGACCTCGCTTCGGGATTCTCCTTCGCACCGCTGCCGGCGCTGGCCCGGGGTGATCTGGATCTGGTGGTGACCTCCGACCCTCTGGAAATCTCCGGCATTACCTACGTGCCGTTGTTCACCTACGAAGCCATGCTCGCGGTGGCCAATCAGCACGCGTTGGCGAGCAAGCCGTACATCGTCCCTGAAGACTTGCTGACGGAAACGCTGATCACCTACCCGGTAGAACGCGATCGTCTGGACATCTTCACGCGTTTCCTTGAACCGGCCAACATCGAACCGGCGCAAGTGCGCACCTCGGAACTGACGGTGATGATGATGCAACTGGTCGCCAGCGGCCGAGGCGTGTGCGGCATGCCGCACTGGGCGCTGCATGAATACAGCTCGCGCGGTTATGTGAAAGGCAAGCGGTTGGGCGAGAAAGGTTTGTTCGCCACGCTGTACGCAGCAATCCGTGCGGACATGCTCGATGCGCCGTACATGCGCGATTTTCTGCTGACAGCCAAGGACACTTCGTTCTCGACCTTGGATGGCGTCAGCGCGGTGCGCTGATCGAAACAACACCACCCTCCCCTGTAGGAGCGAGCCTGCTCGCGATAGCGGTGTGTCAGTCACTTGGATGCTGACTGAAAGATCGCTATCGCGAGCAGGCTCGCTCCCACAGAGGAACAATGGCGTGTCAGAGCTCACGCCACATGTGGATCTTGTCGAAGTAGTCTTCGCCAACCCGCACTGCCAATGGCTCCAGGCCGAACTGGATGAAGCCGCAACGCTGATACAGCTTGAACGCGGCGTCGTTGCCGGCGGTGACGGTGAGCTGGATCAGCTTCAACTCGGGGTGTTTGCCGGCTTCGGCGAGGGCGGCCTGGACCAGTTCATGACCGAGGCCGTGCTGGCGAAAATCAGCCGAGACATACATGCCGAACAGCGTCACCTTGTGCCGGGCCTTCTCACGCGGTTCAAACGCCAGGCCGACGATGCCCGCCAGCACACCCGCTTCGAATGCGCCCAGCACCACGTCGAGCTTGCTGGTGAGGCGCGCCTCCCACCAACTCAACGGCATCACCGCACGTTCACGCACGCTGGAGGTAAACGCCTGCGGATGCCGGTCATACGCTTCCAGCATCAGTTCGCGATAGGCCAGCGCATGACTGGCGTCCAGTCGTTCGATCCACATGTTCAGGCCGTCCTGCGTTGCTCAAGCATCAGCCGCACCGCCAGACCGCCGAGCACCATTCCCATGACATAACGCTGCACCCCCAGCCACGTCGGATTACGCACAAACCACGAAGCGATACCCGCCGCAAACAAGGCGATCAGCAGATTGACGCAGAAGCTGACGCTGATCTGCGTCAGGCCGAGGATGAGGCTCTGAGTGAACACCGAGCCGTGTTCAGGGCTGATGAATTGCGGAAACACCGAGAGGTAGAACACCGCGATTTTCGGGTTCAGCGCGCTGGTGAGAAAGCCCATGGTGATCAGTTTGCGCGACGAATCCGGCGGCAACTGCCGGGCTTCGAACGGCGAGCGCGCGCCGGGTTTCACCGCTTGCCAGGCCAGCCACAACAGGTACAGCGCGCCGGCCCACTTCAATACTTCATAAGCCATCGGCACCGCGAGGAACACCGCGGTCAAACCGGCGGCCGCGGCAAACATATGCACAAAGAAACCGGCCACCACACCCAGCAATGACGTAATCCCGGCCTTGCGCCCCTGGCAAATCGAACGCGAGATCAGGTAGATCATGTTCGGCCCCGGCGTCAGCACCATCAGCAACGCGGCGGCAGCGAAGATCAGCAGGTCTTGAAGCGGGATCATGGTGGGCGTCCTTTGCGTGGATGATCAGGCGATGGCGGTGAGCGAATGGCGATAGAACGGCAGGATCAGGTCGCGTGTCAATGGCGCCAGAACCACGGCAGGATCAGTGGCAGGGTCGACCCAGATGACTTCTTCGATTTCAGCGGCCGGGAAAACCTCGGCGTCGATGGTCAACTGGAAGATCTCGGCCTCTACGATAAACCCCGGTTCGTTGGCGGCGGGGGCCGAGAACTGACCGAGGAACGTCGCTTGTGCAGGGTCGATCGCCAAGCCCAACTCTTCCTCCAGCTCACGGGCCAGCGCATGCACCGGCAGCTCATGCGCCTCGATCTTGCCGCCCGGTTGCATGAACGCCGCGGTGCCGCGCTTGCGCACCAGCAGGGTCTGGCCCTCGGCATTGAGCAACAGCGCAGCGGCGATACGGATGGTGTGGGCAGACGTCGACATAGCGAAAAACCTTAGGCGCAAAAGCCGCAAGCATCACACGTCCCCTGCCGAACACCAACCCCATGCAGGATCTGCCGTATCAGGTGGCTTCCTGGAAATCCATCTCCGGCGGCTGGCGACGGAAACCGCCAGTCAGTACTGCCAGATACACAACACCGATGGCCAGCCAGCTCAGGCCCAGATACACCGCCAGATGATCGAGGCTGACCATCAGCCACAAGTCCGCCACCAGACCAATGAACGGGAAAATCAAAAACAGCAGCAGTTCGCGCAGCCCCTTCTTTTCACCGCCGATCCAGTAATGAAAGATCACCGACAGATTCACCAGGCTGAACGCCAGGAACGCGCCGAAATTGATGAACGAAGTCGAGGTGGTCACGTCGAGTTTCAGCGCCAGCAATGCCACGACGGCGCAGAGCAGAATGCTGTTGACCGGTGTACCGAAGCGCGCGTGCAAGGTGCCGAAAAACGACTTCGGCAGCACCCCGTCACGGCCCATGGCGAACAGCAACCGCGAGCCGCTGGCCTGCGCTGAAAGCCCGGACGCAAACTGACCGACGATCAGGCCGATGAGGAAGATCGAAACGAACAGGTCGCCGCCAATATTGCGGGCGATTTCATAGGCCGCCGAGTCGACGCTGTCGAACTGGAACGACGGGTGGGCGATCTGCACGAAGTACGACACGCCGACGAAAATCAGCCCGCCGATCAGGGTGATCAACATGATTGCCCGAGGAATGGTGCGGCGTGGATCGCGGGTCTCTTCGGTCAAGGTGCTGACCGCGTCGAAACCCAGGAACGAATAACAGGCGATGGCCGCGCCGCTCATGACCAGCGGCATCTGCATGTCGCCGTTGAAGAACGGTTTGATCGACCACAACGGTGTACTCGCATCACCACCGATGTAGTGCACGCACAGCGCGACGAAGGCGATCAGCACGAGGAACTGCACCAGCATCAGCAGGGCATTGATGCCGTTGGCCAGTTTCAGGCCGACGATGTTGATCGCGCTGGTAATGCCGATGAACGCCAGGACCCAGATCCATTGCGGAATCGACGGAAACGCCGAGGCCAGATACGCAGCGCCGATCAGCCAGATCGCCATCGGCAGGAACAGATAGTCGAGCAGCACCGCCCAACCGGCGATGAAACCGAGTTTCGGGCTGATCGCCTTGCGCACGTAGCTGTAGGCGGAGCCGGCGACGGGGAACGCCGCGGCCATGCGCCCGTAGCTCATCGCAGTGAAAAACATCGCGACCAGCGCTGCCAGATACGCGGCGGGCACCATGCCCGCGGTGGATTGCGCGAGGATGCCGAAGGTGCCGAGGACAATGATCGGCGTCATGTAGGCGATGCCGAACAGCACCACCGACCCTAACGAAAGGGTACGTTGCAAACGAGCCATGGGCGACTTACTCCGAATTTTATTGGATTTATGGCAGAGCCGAGTTCGGCGAATGTTTCGGGTTGGTTTTGTTGTTTTGGTGTTGCTTGAGTTCTTTGTTCGACCTGGGATCCTTTCCCCCTCACCCCAGCCCTCTCCCCCAAGGGGGCGAGGGGGGAAAGGGAGCAGATATCCATGGGGTTCAGATCCCGGGTTCGACTTGATTTCGCAGATTCAAATACTGAGTACGACGGGATCCGTCAGGTCGGCGTACCTCGAACAACCACCTCGGTCAGCCCCCTCTCCCCCCGGGAGACGGTTAGGGTGAGGGCAGCGCTCAACGGTGTGGAATCAACAATTCGCGAACACCATCGCTCCGCTCCACCACCTCCCCCGGCAACTTCAAGCGCTGATCATCCAGATAGCGGTAATCCTTGCGTGCCAACTCCAACTGGGCGAAATCCAGCTCAACCGTGAATTGCCCTTCCTCGCGTCCCGCCTCGAACAACAGTGTCCCCAGCGGATCCACCAGCGCGCTGCCACCGGCAAACATCAAGCCGTCATCCCCTGCTTCCACGCGATTGACCATCAGCGCGAACGCCTGATTTTCCTGAGCCCGCGCCATGATCGCGGTGCGATGGGTCGGGCCGTAGGGGTCCATGTTGCCGTTGGTCACGATCAGCAATTCGGCACCCAGTTGCGCCAAGGCCCGGGCGCTTTCCGGAAATTCGATGTCGTAGCAGATCAGCAGACCGACGCGAACGCCGTTCCACAGACAGGTCGCATAGCGGTCACCCGCCTCGAACACACCGCGATCCGAAGCCCACAAATGCGTCTTGCGATATTTGAGGGCAATGCCTTCGGGGGTGATCAGCAGAGTGGTGTTGTAGAACCGACCGTTGTCGTTCTCGGCCATGCCGATCACCACCGCGATGTTGCGTTCGCGGGCGGCGGCCAGCACTGCGCTGACGGTCGGGCCATCCACTGGCTCGGATGTTTGCGCAACGGTCGCGGCCGTCGGGAAGCCCATCAGGTGGGTTTCCGGGAACACGATCAGTTGCGTATCGGCAGCGCACGCAGCAATCGCGGCGAGCGCACGCTGGAGGTTGTAAGCCGTGCCATTGTCACGGCCCGCCAGTTGGGCGAGTTCAACTTTCATCGGTAATCCTTGTTCTGAGTGCCGGGCGCTGAAAGATTGCCCGGTGGCTTTCTGTGGGCCAGTATGCGCAGCAAGCAACCGGCCAGGGAATCACGCGGCCGGGGTAACCCGATAGGGGTAGATCGATGACACTTTCGTTTGACGACATCACCTGGCACCGTGCCGTCGGGCAACTGATCGACGCGCTGGACAAGCCGAATTTCTGGGCGCAGCTGGTGCGTTTGCTGGATCAGTACGTGGCGTTCGATAGCTGGGTCGCGTTGCTGTTCAGCGCTGATCAACACCCGCAGGTTTTCGCCGAATGCCCGGGCGCGGACGGCAGTCCTGATCAGTTGTTTCAGGATTATCTGCGCGGCCTGTACCTGCTCGACCCGTTCTACATCGCCTGCCGCGAGCAATCGCGCACCGGTTTGTATCGCCTCTCGGAAGTGGCACCGGAGCATTTCGAGCTGACCGAGTATTACCAGCGATACTTTCGTCTGAATGTGGTCGCCGACGAAATCCAGTTCAATTGTCAGCTCGAAGGCGAACGCACGTTGTGCCTGTCGCTGGGCAGTAAAAAACGTTTCACTGGCGAGCAGATCGCTTTGCTGTCATTGATCCAGCCCTGGGTCCTGGGCCTGTTGCGCCAGCGCCTGCCTTACGAAATCAACGAAACCGTGGCCCTTGCCACATCACCCGCAACGGCGGACTGGCGAGTGCAACTGGAAGCCTCGGTGCAACAACTCAAGGGCGCGCAACTGACCGCCCGGGAACTGGACGTCGGCCGCTTGATGCTCAGCGGTTGCTCCAGTAAAGAAATCGCCCGTAAGCTGGAAATCTCCGTAGAAACCGTGAAAGTCCATAAGAAACACATGTACAGCAAACTGGGGATCAAATCCCAGTCCGAGCTGTTTTCGATATTTCTTCAGGCGCAGAACGCCTGAACAGCGCTGGCATGCGGGAGATCTCGAAGTCCCGGAGATCTCTTTGTTTTGAAGCTCTTTGTGGCGAGGGAGCTTGCTCCCGCTCGGCTGCGCAGCAGTCGCAAATCCCGAATATGCGGTCTGTCAGGTAGACCGCGATTTCAGGGTTTGGGGCTGCTCCGCAACCCAGCGGGAGCAAGCTCCCTCGCCACAAGAGCCCGCAAATCTGTGTGCGATTGCTAACCATTGAGTCCGAACCAAGGAAACCGTATGAGCCTGTCACTCCTGAGCCGCTACGCCTTCTTTGCCGTCTGCGTGATTTTCACCCTCGCCAGCCTGCCTTTCCTCGAACATGACTGGCTGTGGCCATTCACCGCCGTCACTGGCGTGTTAAGCCTGATCGGCCTGTTCGACCTGCTGCAAAGCCCTCACGCGGTGCGCCGCAACTACCCGATCCTCGGCAACATTCGCTATCTGGTCGAAGGCATCCGCCCGGAGATCCGCCAGTACCTGCTCGAATCCGACAGCGACGCCCTGCCCTTCTCCCGCGCCCAGCGTTCGCTGGTGTATTCGCGGGCAAAAAACGAAACCGCCGATAAACCCTTCGGCACGCTGATCGATGTCTATCAGTCCGGCTTTGAGTTCATCGGCCACTCGATGCGCCCGGCGCCACTAAGTGACCCAAGCAGTTTCCGCGTTACCGTCGGCGGCCCGCAGTGCAGCCAGCCGTACTCGGCCTCGGTATTCAATATCTCGGCGATGAGCTTCGGCTCGCTCAGCGCCAACGCCATTCGTGCATTGAACCAGGGCGCCAAACTCGGCAATTTCGCCCACGACACCGGCGAAGGCAGCATCAGCCCCTATCACCGCGAGCACGGCGGCGACCTGACCTGGGAGCTGGGCAGCGGCTACTTCGGCTGCCGCACCAGCGACGGCCGTTTCGACCCGGAACGCTTCGCCACCCAGGCGCAGAACCCGCAAGTGCGGATGATCGAAATCAAGATGAGCCAGGGCGCCAAACCCGGCCATGGCGGCATCCTGCCCAAGCACAAGGTCACCAAGGAAATCGCCGAAACCCGCGGCATCATGATGGGCGAAGACTGCGTGTCGCCATCACGCCACAGCGCCTTTTCCACACCGATCGAGATGATGCATTTCATCCAGCAACTGCGTGAACTGTCCGGCGGCAAACCGGTGGGGTTCAAGTTCTGCCTCGGCCACCCATGGGAATTCATGGGCATCGCCAAAGCCATGCTGGAAACCGGCATCCTCCCGGACTTCATCGTCGTCGACGGCAAAGAAGGTGGCACCGGCGCTGCACCCGTGGAATTCACCGACCACATTGGCGTACCCATGCGCGAAGGCCTGCTGTTTGTGCACAACACACTGGTCGGCCTGAACCTGCGCGACAAGATCAAACTCGGCGCCAGCGGCAAGATCGTCAGTGCGTTCGACATCGCCAGCGTGCTGGCCATCGGCGCCGACTGGGCCAACTCGGCGCGTGGCTTCATGTTCGCCATCGGCTGCATCCAGTCGCAAAGCTGCCACACCAACAAATGCCCGACCGGCGTCGCCACTCAGGACGCTTTGCGCCAGCGCGCACTGGTGGTACCGGACAAGGCACAACGGGTGTTCAATTTCCATCGCAATACGCTGAAAGCGCTGGCAGAAATGCTCGCCGCAGCCGGGCTGGAACATCCATCACAACTGTCGGCCAAGCACCTGGTACGACGCATGTCGGCGACCGAGATCAAATTGTTCTCGCAGTTGCATGTGTTTTTGAAACCGGGGGAATTGCTCACTGGGGAAGTGAACGGCGAGTTTTATTCGCGGATGTGGCAAATGGCGCGGGCGGATAGTTTTGAGCCGAGTGAAACTATTGCGGCTTGAGTCGATGACGGCCGGCTCATGAGAGCTGGCTGTTACTTACGAACGAACAAGCGGGCGTCAACTTCAGCGCCATGAATGATTGCCGTTTTTTTCCATTGTGAAGAGTTAAAAAACAAGCTCTCCCCGACTAATGTGCCGCCGATCAACCACACTCTTTTAGCAATCTGCGGCAACGAATTTTCATCGAACACACGCTTCTTCCTGATATCAGAAAGGAGCGCCCACCCAAAACGATCTGGATAGCCTCCCTCAATGCGTGAAAATTTGCCGACATAAATTTTCGGCTCAATTGAGGTTGTGTTGTAAATCACAAAGGGTAAATAAAACTTCAAATCATCAATCAAAATCTCGTCACCTATGCGGTACTGCAAATTTATCTGCTCAGTCATGAGAGCAAATGGCCCAAAACCCTCCCTGATTTTCGCAGCTTTCAAGATCACTTGAGCTTCACCAACGACCAGAAGAATCAGGACGCAAACTGCCCACCCTCTTCTCACTCGCCAAATCGTATCCAGAAAAACAGCGACGATCATTGGCGCGCCCACGACTGCAAAATATAAATACCGTTGGTGGAGCATATTTTTGAATATACAAACAACGATCAAAATAACTACGGGTATAAAAAAATAGCCTGCCAGCAAGCCGCCATCCCCAGAAGAATCTTGGTTTTTCATGTGCCCAACTACGGCGCAGACCACCAGAAAAAACGGCGGCCAAACTTGCCACCACGAGAAATGATTTTCTGCTTCGTGGTTGACCACCATTCGCCAAATCAGTCCCAGCCCAGATTGCCAGGACAGAGCAGGCATCCAAATGGTGGAAGGATTTACGGCGAATTGCTCGAGAAGAGAAGGAACCCATGGCAGAAATAACAGAATAATTACACCGTTGGTCAAACCCCATATTCGTGTGGGTATTGAGTGACCTCTGCGAATAGAAAAAAACCACCAAAGCCAATGCGTGAAGACACACAATCCAGCGAAATAATGGGTATAAAACGCAGCAACCATCAACATCACATAGATGAAAGCTAAACGTTTCTTCTCCGGTTCCCTCGCCCAACACACCAGAGCCACGGTCGCGCCCATCAGCCAGAAGCCCAGTAGTGTGTACATACGGACTTCCTGGCTGTAGCGCACCGAAATCGGCAGCAATGCAAACAACAACGCAGCAATCCATGTCGCTCTTCGTGTGGCGACAAGGCTCATCAACTTGATGCACAGCAACAAGGTGCCGACATCTGCCAAAGCACTCAACGCACGTGCTGAGAAAGGTGATTCACCCCATACCATGACCCAGTAATGCAACAGCACGTAATAGAGCGGAGGATGTACATCCAGCGCGGTCAGCGCCCAAATTCGCGTCGGCGTTTCTCGCGCCAGCAATAGACTGTAGGCTTCGTCATACCAAATAGCGGGGATTGAGATGGAATAAAACCGAACGTATAGCGCAATGGTGAGAACTGTCGCCAACGCTAATCGATCAACCACTACTGACCTCTGAGATTCAGTGAAAAAGGAAACCGACAAGAAGCGCTTCATACCTGTTTTTCGCGAAACAACACAAACCGAAAAAAGCACCACCCCAGCAAGATATTCAGCAACGAAAACGAAGTCACCGTCACCAGTCCCGGCAGACGCCAGGCATCCGCCATCCCCCCCACGCCCAAACTCACGGCGCCCATCACACCGATGAACATCACGTAGAGCAAGACCGATGTATCTCGCTCGAACGTGTACAGCGCATTCACATAAAACGAAAACGCCGCGGCCACACAAAACGCCGCAAAGTTGCTGGGTGCCTGATGAAGACCGGCCGCAGTGACGAGCACGAAAAATAATTGCCAGTGGATCAGCGCATCCGCCAACCCGATCACGCTGGTTGCAGAGAATCCTTTCATGGCCACCCCTTGCCGGGTCCGTTTGGCGGACTTTCAAGCTAAGTCATGGCGATGGGCCGGTCTACTGTCAGAAATTACAGGTACGAGGGGTATTCCGACCAACGGTAATGGCCGTTTCACCACTGCAGCAATCTGCCGTGTAGCGGTTCTTTGATGACAATGAAAGCGTAATCGCCCAGCAGATAGATCCGGTAATACAGGCTGTCCACCAACGCTGGATAACCCAGATACCCCACACGGGTGGCGTTGCGCCGCTCGCGTTCGGCAACCACGTTGGTGATGCCTGCACTCGGCAGATTTTCAGCGAGCATGTAGTAGTCGACGTTGAGCAGATAATGCAAAACCGGTAACTGCTTGAACGACCCGGCTGCTGCCGTCAGCCAACGATCCGAATAGCTGACTGACAGGTAAATCCGCTTGGCTTCGCGCAGTTCGCGGTGCGCTGCAATGTCGTGGCTCAAGCTGTAGAGCGCGCTGTTGGCGAAGGTCTTTTGCATCGTCAGCACCCGGCCGTAAGCGAAGGACAGCGACAGCGTCGCCAGCAACGGCAGGATCAGCAACAGCGGGAGCCGATGGTGGTGCGATGCCAAGGCGATATGCGCGAGATAGAACAGAAACACCAGCAGCACACCAAAGCCCATCAGCGTGCGCGCGCCTTCATTGAAATCGCGGAAAAACAAGGTAATGCCCGGCACCAGCAGCATCAACAAAGGCACAGGCAACAGGCAGATCAGGCTCGACATCGCGCTGTTTCCGCGCAGATCCCGACGCCTGCCCGGCCGGGCAATCCCCCCCAACGCGCACAGCACCAGCCCGACGAAAATCCACGTGTAACCGCCATGAAACAACAGCGCGACTTTCTCAATAATCCGGCCAATGTTGATGCCGATTTGCAACAGTGGATCAGCACGCCAGTTGAGCAACTCACCGCGGCCGGATGCCATGAACGGGTACGCGGTGATGCTGTAGATCAACACGCCCAGAACCAGTTGCGCGACCTTTCCGCCGAACAGGCAAACCACGTCGCGCCACGCCATTTGGCGATGCACCACACGGATCAATTCCACGGCGCACAGACCGAGAAACACGTTGATGCTGATTTGATAGAGCCCGATGGACAGGGCAATCAGCACTGCCGGCACCAGCCAGCGTTGCGCCCGGGAGGTGCTTTGAAAAGTGGTCGCATACACCACCGCGACCAGACTCAAGGCCATGGCCGGGCCATCGTATTGATAGGACAGGTTCTGCAACAGGAACGGGTTGTACCAAAGCGGCAGCGCCACGAAGCAACAGGCCAGCGTTGGCTCGGAAAAATAGTGAAAGGTCAGCCGGGTCAGCGCCAGGCTCATCGCCACGGTGGCCAGTAGCAGCGGCAGCGGAAAGATGTCCGGCGCAGCACCGGTGAACGTCAGCGCTTGATACAACCAGTCGCTGAAAAGACGCCCCTGCCCGGCCCACTCATTGCCGGCCGCGAGTGCGCGCCAGTTGTCGTCGAGGTAGGGGAAGTCGGCGACGATCAACGGCAGGACGTACAGCGAAGACGCGAGCAAAAAGAACGACACGACCTGACGGCGGCCGAGTTCTCGCACGAGAAAATCGCTAATCCTCATGGGGGCGCCTCGGGGTGGATATAAAGCTTTGAACCTGCGTCGCGTTTTTGTATCGGCCTGTCAGACCGGTGGTTACTCTGCTCCCAGCAGTCGTTAGAGAAGCATGCCCGTGGTGATCGCTTTACCTGTTGTGACTGCTTTACCTGTGGCGAGGGGATTTAGCGAAACGTCGCACCGCCCCGCTCGGCTGCGCAGCAGTCGTAAAACCTGTGCGTGCGGTATTTCAGTTAAACCGCAGTGGATGGTTTTAGGGCTGCTGCGCAACCCAACGGGGCGGTGCGACGTTGCGCTAAATCCCCTCGCCACAGGTTTTACACAAATGCTGAGATCTACAAAAAAGCCCCGATCTCTAGACCGGGGCTTTGTCGTTTCAGCGCCTACAACTTAAGAAGCCGAACGCGCCGCACCTTGCGTCACTTGGGTCGGTTGCAACTTGAATACGTAGAACAACACGGTCAGCAGCACCAGGAATACCGGCCCTACGTACAACGCGATGCGCGTGTCCGGGAAGTACGCCATCAGGCCGACCACCAGCACCAGGAACGCCAGTGCACAGTACGAACTGACCGGATACAGCCACATTTTGTATTTCAGGGCAGCACGCTCGCTGGCGCTCAGGCCTTTGCGGAATTTCAGTTGCGCCAGCAGGATCATCACCCAGGTCCAGATCGCGCCGAAGGTAGCAATCGAGGTCACCCAGACGAAGACTTTTTCCGGCACCAGGTAGTTGAGCAGGACGCCCAGCAGCAGCGCGAAAATCGACAGCAGCAGTGCGCGACGCGGCACACCGTTGTTCGAGGTCTTGGCGAAACCGGCCGGGGCCTGGCCATTCTGCGCCAGGCTGTAGAGCATGCGCCCGGTGCTGAAGATGCCGCCGTTGCAGGAAGACAGTGCCGCAGTGATCACCACGAAGTTGATGATGCCGGCCGCCGTCTTGATGCCCAGACGTTCGAAGGTCATGACGAACGGGCTGCCCTGCGTGCCGATTTCATTCCACGGGTAGATCGACAGGATCACGAACAGTGCACCGACGTAGAACAGCAGAATCCGCCAGAACACCGAGCCGATGGCATTGGGGATGGTCTTCTGCGGGTTCTTCGCTTCACCGGCGGTCAGACCGATCATCTCGACACCGAGGTAAGCGAACATGACCATTTGCAGCGACATCAATACGCCCTGAATACCGTTGGGCATGAAGCCGCCATGCGTCCACAGGTTGGAAATCCCCAGCGCCACGCCATCGTTGCCGAAACCGAAAGCGATGATGCCGATGCCGCCGATCACCATGGCGATGATGGTGACGATCTTGATCAGGGCGAACCAGAATTCGAATTCACCGAAGGCTTTTACCGCGATCAGGTTGATCGAACCCATGCTGACCAGCGCCGCGAGCGCCCAGATCCAGCGCGGTACATCGGGGAACCAGATGCCCATGTACACGGCGACCGCGGTGATTTCCGCGACGCATGTCACCAGCCACAGGAACCAGTAGTTCCAGCCGGTGAGGAAACCCGCCAACGGCCCGAGGTAGTCTTGCGCGTAGCGGCTGAACGAGCCGGCCACCGGGTTGTGCACGGCCATTTCGCCGAGGGCGCGCATGATCACCAGGATCGCCAGACCGCCGAGAATGTAGGAAAGCATGATCGCCGGGCCGGCCATTTCGATGGCTTTGGCCGAACCGAGAAACAGACCGACGCCGATACAGGCACCGAGCGCCATCAGGCGAATATGCCGTTCGCCGAGTTCGCGTTTGAGCGGACCGCCCTGAGCGGTTTCGCCGTGAGGCAGGTGATTGCCAACTGGCATAGGGGTGCAACCTCGTCTTGTTATTGGATAGGACCACCGAGTGTCGGAGCCTCAACCGATAGGCGTTGGCTCGCAGGAAACCGCGCCTGCTTCGTGGGCAAACGCGTCTTGTAGGACAAAACCTGCAAGATCAGCGGGGCGTGCAGTATAAAAAGCCATCGACAGGCACTTTCACTCTATAAACAGCAATATTCAGCGATAACTCTCGGCAAAAGCCGGGTTTTCGGAGAGAGATTAACTGGTTTACGTAGGAATATTCGCCGCCGAAAAAGGCGCCGAGTATTGCACAGCATTGGTGCATCGTCATGCCCCTGCTTAGGTCGAATGAGCCTCTTCAAAAGCTCTGGCCCGCTCATCTCCAAGACAACTGATGGCAAAGCTTTGCCTGTCCCAAGAGGATTTCTCCGTGGCGAGGGGATTTATCCCCTCACCACAATAAATCCCCTCACCACAGATCCTTCCTCTGCACACCAATCTTCTCTCCCAGTAAATCGCTCTCTCCAGTCCTTCACAGAAATCAGAAAATTCACTCAGTCGTTACAGATCCGACTCTGCGAACCCGGCACTAACGTTAAAAAATCAACCACAAGGAAGTGAAAGTGCCCGCCTATCCAAACTCCCACCGTCTGCGCCTGGGTCGAAGCTCCGAGGTCGATCGCGCCTACTTCATTACCGCTGTAGTCCACAATCGCCAGCCCATATTTTCCGATTGGCAAACAGGTCGTCTACTGGTCGCGCAACTTCGCAAGGCACACGACGAAGGCCAGGCTGAGTCCATTGCCTGGGTAGTAATGCCCGACCATTTTCACTGGCTAATGCAGTTGAAGACCGACAATCTCGGTGATGTCATTGGCGGTATCAAGGCGCGCTGCACTCACGCAGTTAACAAAAAAACCGGGAGACGTGGGGCACTATGGCAAACCGGGTTTCACGACCGCGCCATTCGCGATGGGGAAGACCTGAAACCGTTCGCCCGCTACATCATCGCCAATCCCCTGCGTGCCGGACTTGTAGAAAAGATAGGCGACTATCCACTCTGGGATGCCTGTTGGCTCTAAACCCGAATGTGGCGGTGATCATGTGGCGAGGGGATTTATCCCCGATGGCCTGCGCAGCAGGCCCAAACCCCTGCGAATGCGGTGTAGGTGTAACTGTATATATGGGGGGGTCTGGTTTTGGGGCTGCTTCGCAGCCCATCGGGGATAAATCCCCTCGCCACAGTAATTCTGCTGAGCCAATAAATCCCCTCCCCCACCCTTCACAATTTTTTCACCACCGCCAACCACCGTCTAAGCTTCAGACAAGTCCGATCAATCTGCGTGAATGGATCAATCGACTATGGGCGCTTTGTGGCAAACCGATTCGAGTAAAGCCGTGGTTCCGACTGAACGTGTGGATGATCAAGCGCCTGTCCCTGAAAAACCCCGCCGCAGCCGGCACGGGTGGAAGGCTTTCTGGCTGTTGCTGCTGATTATCGCGGTGGTGGCGGGATTGGCTGCCTCCAAGGAAATGCGCACCTCGCGCTTTCAGTCCCGAGAACTCAGCCAATATGCCGCCTCGCTGACCTACAAACTGGAGCCGGGGCCCAGTGAAGCCATTCGTTATCCGGGCAACGGCCCGTTCGATCTACGGCTGGGTTACAGCTCCCTCGATGAATTCTTGCCACGCCTGCTCAAGCGCAACTATGTCGTCACCGAGCAGACGCGTTTTTCACCGGCGCTGCTCATCTACACCGACAAGGGCCTGTTCGTGCCTTACTCGGAGAAAATCCAGGCCGGACTGTCGATCACCGATTGCCGCGCCGCGCCGCTGTACAAGTACAACTATCCGCAACAACTGTATTCGAGCTTCGCGGCTATTCCGCCAGTGGTGGTCAACAGCCTGCTGTTCATCGAGAACCGCTTCCTGCTCGATCCCAAGCAACCCATGGCCAACCCGGCCGTGGACTGGCCACGTTTCGGCATGGCCGCATGGTCGCAAGTGGCGAAGTTGCTGCACCTGCCCGGGCAATCTGCTGGCGGCAGTACCCTGGCGACGCAACTGGAGAAATACCGGCATTCGCCCGACGGCTTGACCGTGTCCGGTGCCGAGAAGATTCGCCAGATGATTTCTGCCAGCGTGCGCGCCTATCAGCCCGGACCAGAGACCCTCGGCGCGCGGCAGAACATCATTCGCGACTACCTCAACAGCGTGCCTTTGTCCGCCGTGCCCGGCCACGGCGAGGTGCACGGCATGGCCGAAGGGTTGCGGGTCTGGTACGGCACGGATTTCAACAAGGCCAACGAACAGCTGAACAGCCTGGCCACCGACCCGAAAACCATGGCGGACAAAGGCCTGGCCTTGCGTGAAATGCTCTCGCTGATGATTGCCCAGCGGCGTCCGTCGCATTACCTGACCAAGGGCCACGAAGAGCTCGCCGACCTCACCGACAGCCACTTGCGCCTGCTCAAGCAGAGCGGCGTGATCGACAACGCCCTCGCCGATGCGGCACTGGCCAGCACCGTCAGTTACCGCGACTGGCAGACCCAGCCGACCCTTCAGCCGATCGAAACCAACAAAGGCATCAGCGTCGCCCGCAGCCGTCTGGCGAGCATGCTCAATCGTCCGCTGTACGACCTCGACCGCCTCGATCTCTCGGCCACCAGCACCCTGCAGGGCGACCTGCAAACCCAGGCCACCGCCTATCTGAAGAAACTCGCCGACCCGGCCTACGCCGGCGAAATCGGTCTGCTCGGCGAACGACTGCTGACCCCCACCAGCACCACCCAAGTGCGCTACAGCTTCACCCTGTTCGAACTGACCCCGGACGGCTCGCGGGTGCGGGTGCAGACCGACAGCACCGACCAGCCGTTCGACATCAACGAGGGCAGCAAACTTGAACTGGGCTCGACGGCGAAGATGCGCGTGCTCACCACTTACCTGCAAATCATCTCCGAGCTGCACGACAAGTACGGCGCCATGAGCGTGCCGGAGCTGAAGAAAGTCGAAGTGCCGGATCAGGATCGCCTCAGCCAATGGGTCATCGACTATCTGATCCAGAACAAGGATCACGACCTGTCGAAAATGCTCGGCGCCGCCCTCGACCGCAAATACTCGGCCAGCCCCGGCGAGGCGTTTTTCACCGGTGGCGGGCTGCACGTGTTCCACAACTTTCGCAAGGAAGACAACGGCCGCATGCCGACCCTGCGTGATGCGTTGCGTGAGTCGATCAACCTGCCGTTCATTCGCCTGATGCGCGATGTGGTGCGCTACGTCACTTACTCCGGCCCCAACAGCAGCGCCGAACTGCTCAAGGACGACCGCGACCCACGACGTCAGGAATACCTGGCCAATTTCGCCGACCGCGAAGGCACTTCGTTCCTGCTCAAGTTCTGGAAAAAGTACAAGAACAAGGACACCCAGGCGCGCCTCGAGACCTTCCTCGACAGCATGCGCCCGACTCCGATTCGCATGGCCGCCGTGCACCGTTACCTGCTGCCAAACGCCAGTCAGGAAGATTTCAACAGCTTCGTGCGCTCGCACCTCAAGGGCGCCAAGCTCACCGAGAAACTCACCGATGATCGCCTGATCAGGCTTTACGATGCCTACGGCCCCGGCAGCTACGACCTGCCGGATCAGGGCTTTATCGCCAAGGTGCACCCGCTCGATCTATGGCTGATGGGTTACCTGTTGAACAACCCGGACGCGACGTTTAGCCAGATCGTCAAGGCCAGCCAGTTCGAGCGTCAGGAAGTCTACAGCTGGCTGTTCAAGAGCAAGCACAAGGGCGCGCGCGACAGCCGCATCCGCACCATGCTTGAGATCGAAGCGTTTCTGGAAATCCACCAGCGCTGGCAGAAAGTCGGTTACCCGTTCGATCATCTGGTGCCGTCACTGGCGACCGCCATCGGCAGCTCCGGCGACCGCCCGGCCGCTCTCGCCGAGCTGATCGGCACCATCCTCAACGACGGCGTGCGCATGCCGACCCTGCGCATCGACAGCCTGCACTTCGCCGCCGGTACCCCCTATGAAACCCGCCTGGTGAATGACCCGCACGTCGGCAAACGAGTGATGCCGTCCGAAGTCGCAACAGCCATGCGTGAAGCCTTGTCGCAGGTGGTCGATGCCGGCACGGCAAAACGTGTTTCCGGCAGTTTCAAACTGGCTGATGGCAGCCCACTGGCCATGGGTGGCAAAACCGGCACCGGCGACAACCGCATCGAGGCCATCGGTTCGGGCGGAAGGATCCTCAGTTCGAAGTCGATCAACCGGACGGCGACCTTCGTTTTCTACATCGGCGAACACCATTTCGGCACCCTCACCGCGTTCGTTCCGGGACGCTCTGCGGAGAACTTCAAATTCACCTCAGCCCTGCCAGTACAGGTGCTCAAGGGCATGGCACCGATTCTCACACCGTACTTGCAACCGGGTAGCGACTCGCAATGCAGGCCTGTGGAAAACACCCAGGTTACGTTGGTCACGGCACCTGTCGCCGAGCGTCTTTGAACAGCGTTCGGCGTCAGGCTGGTTGAGAAAATTCGGCGCACCGGGTGCTACAGGGCTATTTTTTTCGATTCGAATTTTCGACCGGTTGGCGGCGAAAAGCCCAGATTAAACAGGTGTGTTTTTCGTCTTTTGTTTTGAGCATCCCCCGATAAGGTGATCATCCCGAACAAGCACTCAAGGATGATTGCCATGCCTGCGTCCCCCTCTTCAGCCGCCAATCTGCACAAGGGTCGGCACCACGAATTCATCAAAAACACCCTCGACGAGACGTTCAAGTCCGCCACCCTGAACCGGGGTCTGGCGCTCAGCGCAACGACACTGATACCCGATGCGTGGTACGCCACCATGCACGTCATCCAGCACGAAAAACTCAAAGCCGCCAATCTCAAGGCCTGGGCTTCGCAGAACAAGGTCGACACGCTGCTGGCGAAACTCGATGTCTACGCGTTTGCCGCGCCACTGTTGCAAGCGAAACTCAAGGAACGTTGCGGCGTCGACATCGACGTCGAAAGCACCTGGCTGCGCTTCTATATGCCCGAGGCCAAACCCTGGTGGGCCATCGACACCTCGGGAGCCGCGACTGCCCGCACGGTGTCCTTGCTGGATGCCGCGCTGCACAACTTCGCCAAAGACGAACAGGTCGATGCTGCTTCGGCGTTTATCAGCAAACCCAATGCACTGGGCCATTTTGAAGTGCTTACTCTGGCCAATCTGAGCATCAGCCAGTTCCAGACGCTGTGCCGGGAACTGGACATTGGCGCGCAGTACAAAAAGCATCTGGAAAGCTATCTGCTGTCCGGCAACGCCGTCGCCGATGCGGTGCTCAAGCACAAGGTGGTCGAGAGCCAGAAAGACGCCCTCAGCGTCGCGGCACAACTGGCGTTGATCAACGGCGACATCCAGTACGACGTCTACAAACTGATGCTGGAGTTGACCAAGGACAAACCCCGGCTGGTGCTCAATGGCCGGAGAATGCAGTGTTGCGACCTGTCGATGCTGGACACCCGCCTGACCGGCGTCACCCTGCTGATCCCCGCCAGACCTGACACCCGCGGCATCAATCGGTTGATCGCCTACCTGCCCCACGACCCCGACCACCCGCTCAAGGAGTACGCCTCGGTTGACGCGTTTGTCGAGGAACTGGCGCGGCAGTTGCGTGAGGACAGACTGGTGGCCTCCTCAAAGCAGACCTACCGACAATTCTTCAGTCATTTTGTCGACCAGCAACAGCGCGGGCATTTTTTCGCCAGCCTCGAACAACGCCTGTTCACGCTACAATGGCACCCGCCAGGGCCCGAATGGCGCAAGGAACCAGTGCCGCGGCCGCGCCTGCAGATCGACACCCTCGCACTGCCTGCTGATTACTGGCGACACGTCTACCAGCAAAAGCTCAACAAGATCCTCAACGATGGCCGCGAAATTGCCGTGTCCACCGCCGACACCGACAGCAATGCGCGCTGGGCCTGGTGGGACAATTTCAAGAAAATCGTCTCGGACATATTCAATGCTGCCCTGCTGATTGCCACGCCATTCGTGCCGTTTCTCGGCGAGCTGATGATGGCCTACACCGTGTATCAACTGACTACCGACGTCATCGAAGGCATTGTCGATCTGGCCGAGGGACTGGCCAAGGAAGCCGCCGAACACGTGCTCAGCGTGGTCACGGACGTGATGCAGCTGGCGGCATTCAGTGCCGGAGCCGCCATCGGCTCGACCTTGAGCGTCAAGTTGTCCGAGCTGGTGGACGGCATGAAACCGGTGCGTTTGCCCAATGGCAAAACCTCACTCTGGCATGCGGATCTGGGCCCTTACGAACAGAAGAATGTGGCACTGTCGGTGGCCTCGAAACCCGACCGGCTGGGCCTGCACCGTCACGGCAACGAGCTGCTGCTGCCGCTCGACGGCAAGGTCTACAAAGTGCAGAAGGTCTCGACCGAGCCGGCGCACAAGACCCACCGCATCGAACACCCTTCACGCACCACCGCTTACCAGCCGACCCTTGAACACAACGAGCATGGCGCCTGGCTGCACGAAGCGGAAAACCCCGAGGATTGGCCTGCCCCCGCCCTGATGCGCCGGCTCGGCCACAGCGTCGAGCGTTTTTCGCCGCTGGAGATGGAGCAGATCCGCGTTGCCAGCGGCACCGACGCCGACGAGTTGCGGCGCATGCACATCGACAACAGCCCGCCGCCACCGGTACTGGCCGATACGATCAAACGTTACAAGGCGTATGACGATGCGCGAACAACCAGCGCCGACATTCGCGCCGGACGGCCGATCGACCCGCAATCGGTGTGGCTTGAACCGATCATCACCCGACTGCCCGGCTGGCCAGCCGAACGGGCCTTGCGCGTGTGTGAAAATGCCGACCTCAGTGGCCACTCGCGCCAGTACGGTAATCCGGACGCATCCGAGGCCGATACCCTGAGCATCGGTCTGCCGGATCTGACCACCGGCAGACTGCCGGAACGGGCAGCGGTGTTTCTCACCGACCGCCAGATGCGCGCACTGGCCGGGCATGAAGTCCCGGCAGCACTGCGCCCCCAAGCCCTGCGCAACCTGCTCGCCGATGCGGTGGATGACCTTCAGGGCGATCTGGCCTCACGTATTTACCAGGGCGCCGAACGCTCCAGCAAAGCCGACGTGCGCGTCATGGTCCAGACGTTCCCGGACATGCCGCTGAGCCTCGCCGAGAAAACCCTGGCCCAGGCCCGACCGGCCGAACTGGAGCGGATTGTCAGCGAAAACCGCCTGCCCCTGCGCATCAAGACGCAGGCACGCGAGGTCAACTTCGAAGCCGCCACGGCGCGTGCCTACGACGGTTTCTACCATGAGGAACGGGTGGTGCCGGACACCGAACGCCTGGCGCTCAATACCCTGCGCACCTTCAGCGACAGTTTTGGCGAGATGCGCCTGGAAGTGCGTGACGGCACTTACGACGGCCCGTTGCGTTGCAGCGTCGGCCCGGACGAGGCGGCGAGCACCCGACGTCTGATCCGCGATGAACATGGCCGCTACGAAGTGCTCGACGCCGACAACCGCAGCTTGCACGCCCCCGCCGACTTTTACGAAGCGTTGCTACAGGCCCTGCCGGAAGACAAGCGCCAGCAGATCGGTTACCGAACCGGTCAGGGTCGCCTGCTCAAACGCTGGATCATGGACAAAACCGCAGCCCCGGCCGAACGTCGGGTACTCCTCGCCGAGCCGCCCGTACGCCCGGTGGCGAGCATTGAAACGGTCGAGCTGGTGCGTGGCTGGCCGTGGCCGTTCGGCGAAAAAACCTTCGAGGACCGTATCAGACAACTGTTTCCAAGGCTGAGCGAGCGGCAAGTGAACAACTTCGCCGAAGCCTTGCGTGCCAAACCGGATCCCGAAGCGGCGCTGCGACAGCTCAAGGACCAACTCAAGGAACTGCGCAGCACGCTGGCGCGCTGGCGCAACAGCCAGCCGGTAGGGCTGGACAGTGCCGGCGAACCGATTCATGGCGTTTCGGCGGAGTTCCTGCGCACCGGCGGGATGCATCTGGAAGAACGCCTGCTCGATTGCTTTGAACGCAAGAGCGAAGCGTTCGCCGAGCGCGATCAGCATCCTGACCAGGGCTATGCGCTGGATTTGTCGTCCGACCTCTCTCGCCCGGATCACGACCGTTGGTGGAACGAGATGCGCCGGCAACCCGGCATGAAAAAATACCTCGATCAGATCACTGCGCTGAAAATCGACAACGGACGCCTGTCCACGGACAGCCACTTGCTCAACGATCTGCCACAACTGCGCCAGTTGAGCGCTCGTCAGTGCGGTCTGAACGACGTGCCGCCGGCCATCGGCGAGATGCCTCATCTGCAATCCCTCGACCTGACCGATAACCGCATCAGGCTCAATGACGAATCGGCCACCCGCCTGAGCGGCCTCACCCGCCTGCAATCACTGCGCCTGAGCGGCAACCCGTTGGGGCAGGCGCCGGATGTCGGGCGCATGCATCGTTTGAATGAGTTGAGCCTGGCCAACAGCGATATCCGCGACTGGCCGCGTGGTCTGTTCCGGGTCGCCAATGCACCGCGCTATCGCCCGCGCAGTTTTGCCCTGGACATGCGCCGCTGCCCGATCACCACCGTCCCTGAAGTCACGCCCGGTTCCGATGAAGCGTTCATCCTCTCCCGCGCACGCTTCGATACCCAGCGACTGGTCGACGCCGACCGCCTCCGATATGGCGACTACCGTGAGTCAGCAGGTTTCAGCCGCCAGCAAGCGTATTCCCCGGTGGTGGAAAACGAGATCAGCCATTGGCTGTCGCCGGATGAATCACCGACGTTCAGCGCCTCGCAGGCGCTCAGGCGACAGCGCGAAGAATCCTGGCAGGACGTGATGGCCGAACCCGGTTCCGAAGATCTGTTCAGGGTCATCCGTCAGCAAAGACAGAGCGAGGATTACCGCTCGGACCGGTCACGCAAGAAACTGACCCGACGCGTCTGGGACCTGATCGACGCCGCCGCGCTGGACTCCGAACTGCGTGAGCAACTGTTCGCCCAGGCCCGCGAGCCGGAAAGCTGCCAGGACGGCGGCGCGCAACTGTTCAACTCCATGGGCCTGAAAGTGCTGGTGTCCAAAGCCTATGCCGAACAGACCTCGGCGAGAACGCTGGACGATAACCTGGTGCGGCTGGCCCGCAGTGCTGCACGCCTGGAACGAGTGGGCGATATCGCCCGAGAGGAAATCAGTCGTCAGCAACAGCAGCACCTGATCAATCCGACCGCCAATCTGCCACCCGACGACGTTGAAGTGCACCTGGCCTATGAAACCGGATTGGCCGAACGCCTGAGCTTGCCGTGGCAGTCCGACGGCATGATGTATCAGGAGCGCTCGGGGGTAGACGCGGCCATGGTCGACCGCGCCTGCGACACGATCATCGAGCGCGAACGCGGCGATGGCCTGGCCAACGGCATGCTCGATTTGTACGTCGACGGGTTCTGGGAACGTCATCTGCGCAGAACTCATCCCACGCAATTCGAAGTCAATGACCGGGTGTTCGAAGCACAGCTTCGGCGCCTGGAAGAGTTGCGTGAATTACAAACCCAGTGGGCTAACGTCACAGAGCACACGCGTCTGAACCCGCTGGCCCGTCGCATGGAGCTGCTGGCCAGACAATTGGGCGCACGTGAAGCCGAAATCTTCAGTGGCGAAGCGATGAGCGATGCCTACTACAACCGGCTGTTAAGCGATCTGGCGTACGCGCGCAACGATCTGGCCAGACAATTGACCCGCAAGGCGCTGCAAGCGGCCGGTCTGCAAAACAAAGTCGAAACCACTGGCCCGTGAAAGGCGCCTGATCGCGGTTGGTTTTTCGTCATCCGCACGCAGGTTTCACTCCCCCGGCGCCTTGGCATTGAACAGCAACAACACATTGCCGCTGTAGTCGCCGGGGCGATACCCCCCGGGCGGTTCGACCGGATCAATTTCCAGCAACACGCGTTTGCCTGCCGCCGCTTCCTCTTGCGAAACCACTTGGCGTGGCGGCCGTTCTGCGCTCAATACCACGCCATTGAAGGTGACCCGCAATTCGATATCGTCGCCCGACTTGCCGTTGGACAGGTAGGGGATCGTCTCCAGGCGTGCTTCGATCGCGCTGGTGTCGTGGCGTACATCGAAGTTCTTGCGCACGCTGCCCAGGGTTGAGGTGGCGTGATGCCATTCGAGCCGTTGCGGGCGGTGGATCCAGTCGGCCTCCGCCGGAAGAACATAAAACGGCCGACTGGGTACCACCAGCGTCACTTCGAACGTATGTTCTGCGCGTGCCGCCCAGGTCACGGTGGTCGTCAGGGCCGCTGCGGCCATCAGCGCGACGACGGTGCATTGCTTGATCATGTGGATTACCCGTTGCGTCAATGGAGAACAGACCTAGCGGCGGCTGACCTGGAGGATTTTTTTCTGCTCGCCCTCGATCAGGAAGAAGCGGTACTGACGGCCCGGCTCTTTATCGAAGGCGAAACTCTTGCCGGCCAGCACGTGATGCTTGGTGGTCGCGCCGCAGTCGGTTTCGTTGTCCAGCGCACAGCTTTTGAACTCGTCGATGACCACCACGGTGTTGCCGTTGTTGCGCAATTCGTAGCGACTGTCGGTTTCATTGATCACGGTGGCGAAACGCGCATCCCGGGGCCGCACGAAAAAGATCGTGCCGAACCCGGTCATGAGGTTGACCCCGGCGCTCAGGTTCTTTTTATAGTCCTCGCGCTCCTCGCCGCTGACCACGAACTCATCTTCCTTTTCCGGCACCACGGGCACGAAACGCACACGGAAATAGCGCTCGCGATCACGTTCCCCCATGTACAGCAAACGCGTCCCTTGCATGCCTTGCGACGGCACGATCAACCGCGCCGGGCTGGCCATCAAGCCATTGCGCGAAGCACCATCGGCGGCGTTCTCGACGGCAATTTCCTGCGGCACGCCATCGGCGCCGTAGACGATTTCCAGCACACTGACTTTGACGAACGCGGTGGCGTCGCCGCTGTTGAACACCCGTTTCAGGTAAGTACTTTTATCGGCGTCCAGATAGTCGTACACCGTGCCCACATTGATCTGCGGACCGGCCTGCGCCGCCAGGCCAAACACACTGAGCACGCCCAGCCAAAAAACACGTTTCATCGTCTTCAACTCCATGAAAAATCAACGGGCCGGTCGGAGCCTTCAGGCTTCCGAATCCCAGATAACGGTGATGTTGCCGGTGAACGTGTCGCTGAACCCGGGACGGATGAGAAAGTCGATCGCGTCCTTGGGCATTTCGAAGCGCAGCGAACCGACCTTGCGATCCTGATAAACGCTTGGCTGGAAGGGCCCGACCCATGTGTTGTACTGCAACTGGAGCAACTTCACGTCGCCACCGCCCGGGCCGGTGATTCCGGCGGGCAATGTGAGCTGGGTTATCACTTCGGTGGAGTTGCCTTTCGGGCTGCGCAGATTGCAGCGTGGGCCACCAAAGGAATTGCACAGCATCATCACTTTGAATCGCGACGAAGCCGACAGGTAGAAAATCTGGTCACGGTAGATCTTGATCGGCTTCTTGCCACTGTCGATCCAGCGCATCCAGCCGCCCTCGGGTTCCAGCACCACGCGATTGCCGCCCGGTGGCAGATCGACTTTGAGGGTGTGTTGCACGTCGAGCACGAAATCCAGATTCAGAATCCCGTCGTCGGGGTCCATCAACGGCCCCAGGCTGAAGTCACCGCTGGGCCCCATGGAATACGTCATCGAGCCGGTGTACAGCCCCGAAGACATACGCAGCGGATTGGGCGTGCGCAGTTCATAGGCAAAATCGAGGGTGTCGAAGTACATCGACGGGATGGTGAAAGCGGCGGTTTTGCTACACGCCGCCTCAACTGGCGCCTTCCAGAAAAATCGATAGCGATTGTCGCCATAAGCGCCGACGCCGCTGTACAGGCATGGCGCAGACGCATTCACCCAACTGCCCTCGGCCCAGAGTTTTCGATGACCTTCAAGCGGGTCCGTCTCCCCCGTCAGTGTGTACGCCGCATCGCTGAGGACGTACTGCGAGCCGATGCCGATGATGCGCACCTCCACCATTTCGGCGTCGCCGGTTTCGGCATTGGTCACGGTCAACTGTCGCCAGTTGGCCGGCACCCGCACATCAATGCTGTCATTGGGCTTCAGTGTCCGGATGTCATTGAACCGCACCGGCAACTGGATACTGAACATGTTGTTGTCGCTGCACTGGGCCGGATAGGTTGCGCAGTACCCGCTGTTCGGCGTCTTGTTGACGAACACGTTCTTGTTCGGTTGTGACGAATCCGGCTGAAACAACGCGCGGATCTCGCGACTGGCCGCCTCGATTGCCGGCGTGGCCATCACCAGGCACAAGCCCAGACCACAAGTGAGTCTTTTCATCGGATCAGCCCGCCTTCTGTTCAGTGGAGGTGACATCGGCCAGGGTGTCTGGCGTGCAGCGCAGATCGCCGATCATCAGCACATTGTTTTCACTGCGATGCTGGCTCTCCTCCAGACGGAACTGGCAGAGCAGCTGGTTCTCCCGGCGCACTTCGAGGGTCGGCGAGCCGGCGTTCATTTCCATCGAGAAAAAGCCGTCGACCTCGGTCACGCCACGGCTGGCGTGGTTGATTACATGGTGGCCCCTGAGCGGGCGGCCCTGCCCGTCGACGAGACGACCGAGCACGGTCAGGGTTTTCATCACGCGAATCTTGCGGTACTCGACCCCGCCCTTGTTCAGGTGATAACGGGTGCGGGCCGGAGCAATGGTCGCTGCCGGTACGTGATTGCCGTCGAAATCGAAACTCACCGAGCTGTTCTGATAAGCGGTGATCGGGATGAAATTGCGCCCCGGTTTCAACGCGGCGCTGCCACCGCTGAAATCGTCGGCGCGCAAGGTGATGTTGTCGATGTCCGACTCGACATCGACGATCAGTCCGGCGCCGCGTACTTCGTTGCGACTGGTCAGCAACATCTGCTGGCCACCGACCACCAACGTGCTGTCGACGTTGAGGCCGCCAGTGAAATTGCCGTTGTAGGACGAGCGCTGGACAAAACCGTCGCCATTCACCGTATCGGTGCGGAAATTCGCCAGGCTGGACATGCCGAGGCCATAGGTATCGGTGAGTGCGGTGAGCGAAACGTTTTGCAGGACGTGATCCTTGAAGTCCTTGCGCCAGCCGATCGAGCCATTGTTGTCGCGACTGCCGTCACGGGCCGTGCGCGAACCGATGCTGCCGGTAATCTGCTGGCCGGGCGCACCCAGCGCCAGATTGACGCTGAGGTCGACCCCGCGATTGCGCGCATCGCCGCTGCTGTAACTGCCCGGCCGATCAAACACCGACAAACGCCAACTGGCGTCACTGCCGAACAACACGGTGCGCTGCGTCCAGCCCAGATCCAGGCCGGCGCCTTCGACGTTGCCCTCGCTGTGCGACACCCGGGCGTTGAGCGAGCTCTTGCTGCTGAGCCGGTGGTTGAGCGCCAGCGACGAGTTGCTGGTCTGGCCGATAAACACGTTGCGCGGTCGAATGCGCGTGCCGTCGGGCAAGGTGTCGTAGGTGTTGGTGGTGTCGAGCCAACTGCGGCTGTGGCTGATCACCAGGCTGCCGGCCCCGTAGTTGTAAAGGCTTTGCAGGTCCAGACCGGTGCCGTAATCCTCGGTCTTGTAGACGTTGGCGAACAGGCTGAGGTGGTTGGCCAGCGTCCAGTCGACGGACGTGCCGTACTGCAGTTTTTCGCGGATCTGCCGCGCTGACAGGCCGAGAATCACTCGCGGGTGCATCAAGTAGTTGACCGACGCACCAGCGGTGGGACTGCCGCTGGACTGCGTGTCCCAGTTGCTCAGCAGTTTGCTTTCTTCGCCGGCAAAAACGTTGTAGCGCCAGCGCTCGTCGAGGTTGCGCCAGTTATTCGGCTTGTAGACCAGCTCTTGAGTGGTGGAGGTGATCTGGCCGTCTTCGATCAGGCGCACTTCCACTTCATAGATGCCGCCCGGCAGCGGCCGGGTGTCGAGGGTCTGCAAACCGGCGGGCACCGCTTGGGTGTTGATCAACAGGCCATCGCGATAAATCTCCACCGAGCCCTGCCGGTTGGCGGTGACGTAGATCGGGTACACGCTGGGCTTGGGGTTGTTGATCGCGAGGCTGTCGGAACTGCCGTACATCACGCCGACCGCCGTGTCGGGGCTGGTGCCGAACGTGCGCGGCTGACGGGTCAGGCCTTCGGAATTGGGGGTGAAATAGCCCAGACGGAAGAAACTGCCTTGCAGTTCGCGCTGGGTGTGCAGTTCATGTACCGCGTGGTAAAGCTTGTCGTCCGGGCCACCGAGGCGCGACAGCTGCAAATTCAGCGTCTGACTCCAGTTACCCAGGCTGCTGCTGGCTTCGAGGCCGTAGCGGCCACCCAGATCCTGATCCTGACCGCCGTTGAGGTTGAGCTGATTGCGCACCATCAAACCGTGGCTGCCGCCTTCGGGCTGATCGTGGTAACGCTTGGCTTCAACGTCGCGTTCGGCGTTTTCGGTGAGGATCGACACCTGTGAGTTTTCCAGGTTGTAGTGCACGGCCAGCACCTGATCCGGGCAGGACCCGGTGCAGTTGCCGAGCGCCACGCCAGGCTTCAGATAGGCCGCCCATTTTTCCCGTTCGGCGGCGCCGAAGCGGTTTTCGCTGGTGTCGGTGAATTCGAGCAGGGTGATGCGATCATCGCGGGACAACACCACCAGCGCCTCGCCCAGAGGCTGATGATCGAGCTCGACCCGAACCGCCAGAGGCACATCAAAGAAATGCTCCTCGAAATCCGCCGGCAGGCCTTTGGCCTGGGCCAACAGACTTCGCGGCGTGGTGCCGGCGGAGTTGGAAGCCACGGCTGCGCTGGCACAAAACAACAGCGCAAGCGCAGCCGCGATGGGTGTCATCGGGAACATGAACTCTTACTCTGATTACGAACTGTGGAAGTCCGAGGGGGCAAGCACGCGGCTTGCCCCCTCGGTGAGCGTTGACCTGGGGTCAGCGCTGGTTGTCGACGCGCTCGATCAAGGCGTCGCGACCGGAGGAACGGCGTCGAAGGTCATCGCGACCACACCGGTGTAATCGCCCGGCTCAAAGGAACCGCCGATCGCGCTGATGTTCAGCGCTGCACGGAAGTTCACATCCGACTCGGACTCACCCACGACCAGTTGTGGAGTTTGATTGAGAACGCGGTTGTTCAGCGTAACTTTCAACGGGATGTTGCTGGAACCCGAGATCAACTTGGCTTCACTGTCCAGGCTGGCGTGCACCGAACCATTGTTGTTACGCACGTCGAAGAAACCGTCGACCTCGTCCATCTTGCCCTTGCTCGGGTTGTAATCCATGCGCTGATCCTTGTTGATCAGATCAGGGTTGGTCGGCACTACATAAAAGCCGTTGGTCGGCACGTGAGCGACGATGTTGATGGAGTGAGCGGCTTCACCAGCGGCGAACGCTCCCGAGGAACCCAGTGCCAGAAGAGCCAACGGAGCAGCGATTGCGATTTTCTTGAACATCGTTCAGTACCTTGTTTTCTTGATGAGAAGGAAGAATTGAAAGTTCAGGTAAACCCTCAGGGGAGTTGAGCCAGGTCAACTTGAACTTTCAATGCCGGGGCATCATCGACTGTTGCCTCCGGAATGTAAGCAAGTAACTTCCTATAACCTCGTAGTTCAACAACCTCATGACCCGCAAGAAAAAAGAACGAAAAAACGATATTCAAAACAGTGACTGTAAGTTATGCCCTACATACAGATTAAGTTAAAAAACCATACAGCAATATCGCCCAGCCATAGCAGGGCTTAGTTGTAAGTTTAGAATACTTGCTCGATTAAATAGAGTGATGACTTTAACTTCAAAGTTATGCTTCGAGAAACCCTGGTGAAAATTGACCTGTTGCATTTGCTGCAGAGATCGCCGCTCGTCAGACGCCAGCCGCGTGGGGAAAAACCTCTTGCGTCAGCTTTAAGATATATCTTAAGTTATGTCTAAACATGACGAGAGAAGACAGAAATGAGAGACCATCATTCCCCCCATCGCGAACATGGCGATGGCCGCGACGGCTTTGAAAAACGGCCCGGGCGTGAACGCGGCGGCCGTGGCCCGCGCGTATTTGCCCCCGGCGACCTGAAATTGCTGTTGCTAGCGCTGGTCGCCGAGCAGCCATGCCACGGCTACGACCTGATCCGCCAGATCGAAGGCATGTTCGATGGCGCGTACAGCCCGAGCCCCGGCGTGATCTACCCGACCCTGACTTTCCTGGAAGAAAGCGAACTGATCAGCGGCGACGCCGAGGGCGGCAAAAAACGCTACAGCGTCACCGAAGCAGGCCGCTTGTTCTTGGGTGAACAAGCCGTGGCCCTGGATGGCGTGCGCATGCGCATCGACGTCAGCAAGCGCTCGTTGCGCGGTCATGACCGGCCGGCGGAAATCCACGAAGCGGTGCACAACCTGCGCCACGCCCTGCAACTGCACCACGGACGCTGGAGCCCGGAAGAAATCCTGCGCGTACGGGATCTGCTCAACGACACCGCCAAAGCCATCGTCGACGGCCCTGCCGTTCAACCTGCCCCGGAGAAAGCCGAATGACTGCAGTCGATAGCCAAACCATTCACCGCGTGATGCACGAAATCAAACGCCGTCGCCTTGAAGTGTTGCGCGTGGTCGACCTGACCCCACGCATGCGCCGCATCACTCTCGGCGGGCCGGAACTGGCCGGGTTCATCAGCCTCGGCACCGACGATCACGTCAAACTGCTGTTCCCGCAGAACGCCGAACAAGCCGCTGCGCTGGAAACCATGGTGCTTGGGGCCGGCAAGGACAACGGGCCGATGCCCGAGATGCGCGATTACACCCCGCGCCGCTACGACCTCGACACACTTGAGCTGGACATCGACTTCGTCCTGCACGGCGACGGCCCTGCCTCGACCTGGGCGGAACAGGCCAAACCGGGGCAATTCCTGCACATCGGCGGGCCACGCGGTTCGATGATCGTGCCGGACATTTTCGACAGCTACCTGCTGATCGGCGACGAAACCGCGCTCCCCGCCATCGCCCGCCGCCTTGAAGGCCTGGAGGCCAATCGCAAGGCGCTGGTGGTGATCGAAGTGGAAAACGGTCGCGAACAACAAGTGCTGGAAAGCGCGGCGCAGGTCAATGTGATCTGGGTCTTGCGTGAGGGCGGCAAGGACAACCTGCTGACCACCGTCAAACAGTTGCAGGTACCCAAGGGCAATCTGTACGCGTGGGTTGCGACGGAAACCAAAGTCTCACGGCAGATCCGCCGGGTGTTACTGGACGAGCATGGCCTCGACGAACAACTCGTCAAAGCGGTCGGCTACTGGCGCGCTGAAGGCACTTCCGAAGAGGAATGACTTTTTGGTATTCACCCTCCACTTGAGGGGTGAACTCAATTGTGGTGAGGGGATTTATTCCCGATGGGCTGCGCAGCGGCCCCAGAACCTGCACCAGGATGAGCCAGGTAATCCGTGGAGGCAGGTTTCAGGGCCGCTCCGCGCCCCATCGGGGATAAATCCCCTCGCCACAGGTTCTGCATGAATTCAGGACTGCGATCCGCGCCAGCGGTCGAGGCCGATTACCAGTAAACCGATCAGCACAAACCCCACCATTATCCCCCCGGCATTGATGAACACCTGCGGATAACCGATTGCCGCGACATCAATGAACGGATACGCATACGCGCCCAGCAAGTGGCCGCGCAGCAATGCATAGATGAAGTACACCAGCGGATAAATCAGCCACAACGGTAGATGCCTCAGGCGCAACGAGCCCTTGGGCACACACAACCACCAATAGCCCAGAAACAGCAACGGCATCACGTCGTGCAGCAGTTCATCGGCGATAAATTGCCAACCTTCGGGATGCCACAAATGCCGCAACAAGATGCTGTAAGCGAGGCCGACCACGACAATGCTCACGGCAATGCCGCTGCTGACCCACGGCTGTAAAAACCAACGGCGCGCAGCGGATTCACGCTCGGTCACGGCACAGGTCAACACCGTCGCCACCAGCGTATTCGTCAGAATCGTGTAGTAACTGAAGAAGCTCACCAACCCGCCCAACAGGCTGGCGCCAACACTCAAGCGCGCGAAGAAAATCAGGTAAAGCTGAAGGCCCAACCCCGTCCAGCCGAGCACGGCAGCGCAGGTGATCAGGCGTCGCCGCCAGACGGCGTCCATCTCAGAGAGGGCGCTTGGTGCGCATCAATTTCACGTACAGACGTTCGACCTTCTCCCGCGCCCACGGGGTTTTACGCAAAAACGTCAGGCTCGACTTGATGCTCGGATCGCTTTTGAAGCAACGGATGTCGATGCGTTCGGCCAGCCCCGACCATTCATAGTGGGCCACCAGCGCGGTGAGGATCTGTTCGAGGGTCACGCCGTGCAGCGGATCGGGGGATTGTTCGTTCATGCCTGGCCTTTGGGCGAAGTGAAAATGCAGAAGCCGCGCACCTTAGCCGAGGGGGTGATCGGGTGGAAGGCCTTCCTTCAAATGTAGGCCAACCCGAGAAGATCGCAGCCTGCGAGCAGCCCGACAATGCGCCCGTTTGCCGCACTGTTACCGAATCCGAAAGGCTGCATGTCAGTAAAACCCCTTTGTCTTTTTGTTACAGATCATTATCCTGCCGCCCTTCGGCTGAAACGCTTCACTGCCCGCGACAATTTGAAGCACTCGGCCCGCACTCTCGAAAACACCAAAAAAGACTTATCCATGCCCGATTTTTCCTTCTCCCGAGACAGCGCTGTCTCTACCCTGCGCATCCTTGGCGGCTGCACCGCTCTGGGCCTCGCCACCTGCGTTCAAGCGGCCCCCGCGTTCGACAGCGAATCACCGTACATGCTCGGTGACTGGAACGGCACGCGCACCGAACTCTCGGAAAAAGGCTACGACTTCAAGCTCGATTACACCGGCGAAATGGGCAGCAACCTGCACGGCGGTTATGACCACGACCGTACCGCACGCTACAGCGATCAGTTCGGTCTCGGCACGCACCTGGACCTGCAAAAGATCATCGGCTGGGACGACGCCGAGTTTCAACTGACCATCACCAAGCGCAGCGGCAACAACATCAGCAACGACCGCATCAACGATCCGCGCGTCGGCGGTTTCACTTCCGCTCAGGAAGTCTGGGGCCGTGGCCAGACCACGCGCCTGACGCAGATGTGGTATCAGCAGAAATTCTTCGATCAGAAACTCGATATCAAGGTCGGCCGCTTCGGCGAAGGTGAAGACTTCAACAGCTTCCCGTGTGACTTCCAGAACCTCGCATTCTGCGGCTCGCAGGTCGGCAACTGGGTCGGCGGCATCTGGTACAACTGGCCAGTCAGCCAATGGGCGCTGCGCGTCAAATATCACCTGACGCCAGAGCTGTACGCACAGGTCGGCGCCTATGAGCAGAACCCGTCGAACCTCGATCGCGGCAACGGTTTCAAACTCAGCGGCAGCGGCACCCAGGGCGCGATCCTGCCGATCGAACTGGTGTGGACGCCGAAGCTCAACGGCCTGCCGGGCGAATACCGCGCCGGTTACTACTACAGCAACGCCAAGGCTACCGATGCTTACAAAGATCAGAACGGCCAACCGGCAGCGTTGAGCGGTGAAGCCTATCGCAGCGCGTCGAGCAAACACGGCGTGTGGCTAGGCATTCAGCAACAAATCACCAGCGTTGCCAGCGACAACTCGCGCGGCCTGAGCGTGTTCGCCAACGGCACGATGCACGACAAGAAAACCAACGCCATCGACAACTACGTACAGGCCGGCGTGACCTATAAAGGCCCGTTCGACGCCCGCGCCAAAGACGATATCGGTTTCGCCCTGGCCCGCGTGCACGTCAACCCGGCCTACCGCAAAAACGCCGAAGCGACCAATCAGGCCCACGCTGTTTACGACTACGACGATCCATCGTTCCTGCCGCCACAAGACACCGAATACAGCGCCGAACTGTATTACGGCGTGCACGTGACGAACTGGCTGACCGTACGCCCGAACCTGCAATACATCCGCCACCCGGGCGGCGTCGACAAGGTCGATGACGCGCTGATTGCAGGACTGAAGATCCAGTCCTCGTTCTAAAGAACTACACGGATCAAATGTAGGAGCGAGCCTGCTCGCGAAAGCAATTTCAACTTCACCAAAGAAGTCGACTAACACACCGCTTTCGCGAGCAGGCTCGCTCCCACAGGAAATTTAGCTAGCTACACAAGTTTTATCTGAACCATGCCCGTGCCAAATCGTCATCTACAGTGACTACAGCGCGGGACTACATAAACGTCACGGAGAATCACACTATGAGCACCGAAAGTGCTTCGAGTCGGGGCCGTCTGCTACCGAGCCTGCTCGGCATTCTGCTTCTACTGATGGGCCTGGCCATGCTGGCCGGAGGGGTCAAGCTGAGCATGCTCGGCGGCTCGCTGTACTACCTGCTGGCCGGTATCGGCATTGCGCTGAGCGGCATTCTGTTGCTGATGCGCCGTCGCGCGGCGCTGGGCCTGTACGCCATCGTCCTGTTTGCCAGCACCGTTTGGGCGCTGTGGGAAGTCGGTCTGGACTGGTGGCAACTGGTGCCGCGTCTGGCCCTGTGGTTTGTCCTCGGCTTCGTGATGTTGCTGCCGTGGTTCCGTCGTCCACTGCTGCTCAATGGCCCTGCGCCGATTGGCACTGGCGGCTTGACCGTGGCTGTGGTTCTGGCCGGCGTCACTGCCCTGGCCAGCCTGTTCACCCACCCGGGCGAAACTTTTGGTGAACTGGGCCGCGACACTGCGGACATGACCAGCACCGCGCCAGCCATGCCCGATGGCGACTGGCAGGCCTATGGTCGCAGCGAGTTCGGCGACCGCTACTCGCCGCTGAAGCAGATCACCCCGGCCAACGTCGGCAAGCTGCAAGAAGCCTGGCGCATCCAGACCGGCGACCTGCCGACCGCTGATGACCCGGTAGAGCTGACCAACGAAAACACCCCGCTGAAAGCCAACGGCATGATCTATGCCTGCACCGCGCACAGCAAAGTGTTGGCCCTGGACCCGGACACCGGTAAAGAACTGTGGCGCTTCGACCCGCAGATCAAGAGCCCGGTCGGCTTCAAAGGCTTCGCGCACATGACCTGCCGTGGCGTGTCGTATTACGACGAAGCCGCGTACGCCAAGACTGAAAACGCAGCCTCCGCGGTGATTTCGGAAGCCGGCAAAGCCGTTGCTCAGGCTTGCCCGCGTCGTCTGTACCTGCCAACCGCTGATGCGCGCCTGATCGCCCTGAACGCCGACACCGGCAAGATCTGCGAAGGCTTCGGCAAAAACGGTGTGGTTGACCTGACCCAAGGCATCGGCCCGTTCACCGCCGGTGGTTACTACTCCACCTCGCCAGCGGCGATTACCCGTGATCTGGTGATCATGGGCGGTCACGTCACCGACAACGAATCGACCAACGAGCCATCGGGCGTGATCCGCGCCTTCGACGTGCGCGACGGCCACCTCGTATGGAACTGGGACAGCGACAAGCCAGACGCCACCGAGCCTTTGGCACCGGGCGAAACCTATAGCCGCAACTCGGCCAACATGTGGTCGCTGGCCAGCGTCGACGAAAAACTCGGCATGGTTTACCTGCCACTGGGCAACCAGACTCCAGACCAGTGGGGCGCTGACCGCACCCCGGGCGCCGAGAAATTCAGCGCCGGCGTCGTAGCCCTGGACCTGGCCACCGGTAAAGTGCGCTGGAACTACCAGTTCACCCACCACGACCTGTGGGACATGGACGTTGGCAGCCAGCCAACCCTGCTCGACATGAAAACCGCCGACGGCGTGAAACCTGCGCTCATCGCCCCGACCAAGCAGGGCAGCCTGTACGTCCTCGACCGTCGTGACGGCACGCCGATCATTCCGATCAAGGAAATCCCGGTCCCGCAAGGCGCCGTGAAAGGCGACCACACCGCACCGACTCAGGCCCGTTCGGACCTCAACCTGCTGGCCCCGGAACTGACCGAAAAAGCCATGTGGGGCGCGAGCCCGTTCGACCAGATGCTGTGCCGCATTCAGTTCAAGGAACTGCGTTACGAAGGCCAGTACACCCCTCCTTCGGAACAGGGCAGCCTGATCTACCCGGGTAACGTCGGCGTGTTCAACTGGGGCGGCGTGTCGGTCGATCCGGTTCGCCAGATCCTCTTCACCAGCCCGAACTACATGGCCTTCGTCTCGAAAATGGTGCCTCGCGAAAAAGTCGCGGCCGGCAGCAAACGCGAAAGCGAAACCGCTGGCGTGCAACCAAACACCGGCGCGCCATACGCGGTGATCATGCACCCGTTCATGTCGCCATTCGGCGTACCGTGCCAGGCCCCGGCCTGGGGCTACGTCGCCGGCATCGACCTGACCACCAGCAAAGTCGTGTGGAAACGCAAAAACGGCACCAGCCGCGACAGCTCGCCAATCCCGATCGGCTTCACCCTCGGCGTGCCGAGCATGGGCGGTTCGATGGTCACGGCCGGCGGCGTCGGCTTCCTCAGCGGCACCCTCGACCAGTACCTGCGCGCGTACGACGTGAACAGCGGTAAAGAGCTGTGGAAATCGCGTCTGCCAGCAGGTGGCCAAGCGACACCGATGACCTACACCGGCAAGGACGGCAAGCAATACGTGCTGCTCGTTGTCGGCGGTCACGGTTCGCTGGGCACCAAAATGGGTGACTACGTGATTGCGTACAAACTGCCGGAATAAGTTTTAGCGGCGGTTACAAGAAAGCGATGCCCCAAACGGGGCATCGCCTTTTTTGTGCCTGGCGAGATGAGCATATGGCAGCGTCTCAATCGCCAATCGGTATAGACAACTGTCAACTCTGACAGTCGCCACGTGGACGTTTCTTGCCGATCATCAATGACAGGTGCACGCAATGACGCACCTATTGATGAGCGGAGCCCCCCGATGTCCATCACCCCGCATTTTGGCACTCACTGGATCGAAGCGCTGATCAACGGTGACCTGCACCTGCATCAGTTGCCGGATAACCTCACGCAAAAAGAAGCCGCGCTGATCCGCCGCGAAGCGCTGCAACACATCAGCGGTATGTCCCTGGACACCATCGGCCGTTACACCTTCGATCCGCAACCGGCAAAGTGCGAAAACTTCATTGGTGCCATCCAGATACCACTGGGCGTTGCCGGGCCGTTATTGATCAAGGGACAGGCCATCACGGCGCAGGAACCTCTCTATGCCCCCATGGCCACCAGCGAAGGCGCGCTGATTGCCAGCGTATCCCGTGGTTGCAGTGCAATTCGGGCGGCCGGCGGCGCGCTGGTTCGGGTCGAAGACATCGGCATCACCCGGGCACCGGTGTTTCGCTCCACCGGTATCTTGCAGACTGAAACTTTCCTGGCCTGGATCAGCAGCCACTTTCAGCAGATCAAATTGCTCTGCGAACAGGACAGCAGCCATCTGCAACTGCAAGACATTGTGCCGGCGGTGGTCGGCACCTCGATCTACCTGCGCTTTCGCTTCCACAGCGGCGATGCCATGGGCATGAACATGGCGAGCATCGCCTGCGACCGGGCGATCACTCAACTGATCAGTCCAGAAACCGGTGTGCCGTGCATCAGCATCTCAGGCAATTACTGCACCGACAAAAAACCTTCGCGAGTGAACTTCCTCAACGGACGCGGCAAGCGCATCCATGCCGAAGTCCATCTGAGCGCCGACATCCTGCGCGACATTCTCAAGACCGACGCCACCTCGTTATGCGAGGTGCAATACCGGAAAAATCTGCTGGGCTCGGCCATGGCCGGAACCATCGGCTGCAACGCCCACCACGCCAACATCCTCGCCGCATTTTTCATCGCTACGGGTCAGGACGTCGCGCAAGTGGCTGAGAGTGCAATCGGCATCACTTGTATCGAAGCCTGCGAACATGGCGCGATTTACGCGTCGATTCTGTTGCCTGATACGCCGCTGGGAACCGTCGGCGGAGGCACCGGCCTGAGCACCCAACGTGAAGCACTGGCGCTGATGGGCATCGTCCCCGGCACCCGCGCGACGGGTGTTGACACCCGGCGTCTGGCGGAAATTCTCGGCGCCCTGGTGCTCGCCGGCGAACTGTCGATCATGGCCGCACAGGCCTCTCATCAACTGGTACAGGCGCACAAGCGCCTGGGCCGCTGAAACATGCGCGTGATCCACGCCAAGGCACCAGGAAAAATCATCCTGATGGGCGAACACGCCGCCCTTCACGGCTGCCCGATACTGGCCTGCTCAGTAGGGCTGTATTGTCAGGTATGGCTACAGCCGCGTCAGGACGGGCAGCTCAAACTGCAACTGCCCGACCTGGCACTCGAAGCCGTTTATCCACCGGGTTACTTGGCCGATTACGCCCGCGATGTTCGGCAAGCATGGGAGCTCTATCGCAACACCCCCAACCCACAGACCTTTGCTCGACTGCGGGGTGACGACCGCGATCATCTGGTCAAATGCGCCATTGGCGAAATCCTCCTGCATGTGCCCGCGCAGGACTGCCGCGGCTTCAGCCTGCGCGTCCAGTCGCAGATTCCGCTCGATGCCGGATTCGGCAGTTCCGGCGCCCTTGCGGTGACGCTGATGGCCGCGTTGTCACGGCTGTTCCGGCTGAACGCGGCGCACCATCCGCTGGAATCCCTGGCGATGCAGGTCGAACGCTACCAACACGGCCAGCCTTCGGGGATCGATCACAACACCAGTCTGCGCGGCTCGCTGGTCGAACGTCGGCGCGATCCCTATGGCGCATATCATTTCACCTCGTGGTCCGACACCAACCTGAACCTGCCGCTAGCAGATCTGCGCATTTACCATACCGGCGCCGCCCGTGAGAGCACCGGCCAGATCATTGCCGCTACCCGTCATCGACTGGAAGGCCGCGACAACCCTCTTTTGGCCAGCCTGTGGCGCCATACCGAACGTTTTCGCGCCCTGTTGCAGCAATCGCCCCCGCCGCTCGACGCCTTGAAAACCGTGGTGCGGGCCTACGAAGCGGACCTGGAAAGCCTGGGTATAGTGCCCGCCACGATCATGGATACGATCCGCGCCATCGAAAAATCCGGCGGCGCGGCCAAGATCTGCGGCGCGGGTGGATTGTCCGGGGATCAGGCGGGCGCGCTGTTGGTGATTGACGCAGCAGACCTGCCAGAGCTGGCGCGCTATCGGCGAATCAACGCGGCACTGGCGGTGCCTGGGCTGGAGCTTAGCGAGTCATGAAGCGCATCAGTGTCTCGTCCCCCGCCAACATCGCGCTGATCAAATACTGGGGCATGCGCGACGTACAAAATACTCTGCCCAACAATGCCTCCCTTTCAATGACCCTGAACCGCTGCGTCAGCCGCTGCACCCTGGCGACCCTGCAACGCGGTGTGAGCGATGAAATACTCTGGCAAGTCTCCAGCAGCGCATTGATACCCGCCGACCCGACACTGCGCCAAGGTATCGAGCGCCATCTGCAGACGCTGCGGGAACACTTCGACCACTGGCAACCCTTGCGCATCGCCACGACCAACAGCTTCCCAACCGGCGCTGGCATCGCCTCCTCGGCGGCGGGGTTCAGTGCACTGACGGTAGCCTTCGCCGTGCACTGCGGGCACTCGCCGCAGCACCCCGACCTCAGTGACCTGGCACGTCGCTCCGGTTCCGGCTCGGCGGCACGCTCAGTGCTCGGCGGCTTCGTGCAATGGCCGTGCGATGCCCTGCTGCTGTCAGGCCCCGCGCGACAAATCGCCCCGGCTCACCACTGGCCGCTGCATGACCTGATCGCTGTGGTCGACACTCGCCGCAAAACTGTCAGCTCCCGCCAGGGCCACCTCGCCGCTGCAAGCAGCCCCTTCTATTTGACCCGTCTGGATCGACTGCCGGAGCGCCTGGACAACCTGCGTCGGGCCATCCTTGAACGCGACTTCGACACCTTGGCCGATCTCGTCGAGCGCGAAGCCGTGGAGCTGCACATGATCGCCATGACCTCGCAACCGCCAATTTTCTACTGGCAACCCGCGACCCTGGCGATCCTCGCACGGGTACGCCAACTGCGCAGCGAAGGCCTGGAGGTTTGCGCCACCATCGACGCCGGTCCCAACGTCCACGTACTGTGTACCGCGCAAGATAGCCCCGGAATATTCGCCGAACTACGCAAACTGCACGGCATCGAACGCTGGATCCTCGACCGAGCGGGCGACGGCCCGAGGCTGCTGCATGAACATCTGTTCTGATGAAGACTGATTCTTGATAGGGGGCATTATTCGATTGCGTAGATACTGCCGGAATATGCTTTAGCGGCGGTAAAAGAAAGGCGACACCCCACAAAGGATGTCGCCTTTCTTGTTACCAACAATTCCCCTGTACGGGATCAGGGAATGCTCTACAGAATGACATGTACAGAGCTGATGGGTGAAACGCCGCCCACCGCGCGACATCAATGACATTCCCCCTCACCCCGCGCATTGCTGTTTTCATGTCAGTGTGCAGAACTTTTATCTTTGACTTTCTTGGTCAAATTAAACTCACAATCAATATTCAGTTTGACGCCCGGCCCTGTAAGGACGCCTTTGAAAGACGCATCGTATGTTCCGGCTGCAACATTGAAATCGATAGTTACAGCTTCCGACTCGCTTGTTTCCGCGGTTATAAAGTCGAACCCATCCAGAGACTGATATTGCAGCCTGTCAAAGGTCGCGCCATCAGCCGTTCCATCACTTTTAAAATTAAAGTAGAGGCTGGTGAACTTCCGTTCACCCACCTCCTGTACCCCGTAGATGTGAAATTGGGGATTTGCAAAATTGACATTCAATACGTTCGCGCTGAAAGGGATTCCGTCGATCACGCCGGTAAACGTTCCCGTGACATCGCTGTTTTCTTCGATCTTCATGCGATCCATGCTCAACTCCATGATGGTCTTTTGGAGTAGAGATAATGTGGATTGCTGGTTGAAAATGTAACTGTCAGTTCTGACAGTCAGATAGATCAATAGCTTCTAAAGACAGTGCGCACTCAAAACAAATAGTGCTAATCCGCAAGCCTCCGAACTACATGGCCTAAGTTTCGAAAATGCATCGCTTGTGCACAGCCACACCCCTGTAGGAGCTGCCGAAGGCTGCGATCCTTTGAATTTGGCTTTTGCAAATCAAAAACAAGATCAAAAGATCGCAGCCTTCGGCAACTCCTACAGGGTGAAGTATGTTGGCCTGTGGGAAATATGCTTGTCCTACAGATGCTGGTGATTGCGCGGAGATTTCCGACAAGTCGTGTCGGTTGTGCGTCGGAAATGGGCTAGATAGGCTCGGGGGGTCGCTGCAGATACAGCGATGGGGCGTCGCGGCCCGATAACTGATGCATAATCGCCAACCTCACGGCACCTCGGTGCCTGTTGTTTGTCATGGCGGCTGTGCGCGGGATACCTTCTTGGAGGTATGCCGATTTCTCAGTTATCGGTCCGCGAACCCGCGTACAGCTGCCACCTCAAATTGCGTCGCGGCAATCGAAGGTAGCTCCACTTTCACCAACTGAGTATTCATCATGAAAAAGCCGACACCGAATCCCCCAGAAACCGATACCACCTCGCCCTACGAATCCCCCGATTCCAAGAAATTCCACGAAGCCGCCGAACGCGCCCTCGACCACTACCTCAAACCGAACGCGCTCACCCTGCCGTTCCACAAACCCAGCACCATGTTCCAGGTCGCACCGGATCAGGACAGCGAAAGCCTGCTGGCCCACGCCTGCGAATCACTGGCCCAAGCCAGCCTCATGAGCAGCGACGTCGCCGCCTACATCGACCTCCCGCAGCGGCGAACGATCATGGCGATTCAGCAAATCATCATGCTCGCCGAACTGGCGGTGAACCGCGTGCTGGACAACCTCGAAATCCCCCAGCCCCCAGCACATAACTAACCCCTAGTGGGAACGAGCCTGCTCGCGAAGGCGTCAGCCCATCTAGCAGTTATGGCGCCTGACACAGCGCTTTCGCGAGCAGGCTCGCTCCTACAGTGGATTGGGTACATTCAGTCAGAAAATGGTCGGCTGCAAGGCCGCCATCGCTGGCAAGCCAGCTCCCACAAAAAACGAGTACACCTCCACACGCGGCGCATGCCGCCCCACTCAACACAATGAGCGTTAGCTCGAGTAAAGCTCTTGATCTTGATCCACGGGCGACGTCGGAAGGCTGAGCGGAGGGATTGATCCGGGGGTGGGAGCGCAGCGACCGTTTGGCGAAGCCAAACACATCGAGAGGAGGTGCAGCGCAGCAAACCGTAGGCGATGCCCCCCGGATCGATCCCGCAGCGAAGGAACCCCGAGCCCCAGCGAGCGGGCCGAACGCAGGAGCAAAGCCTTTTCGGTTACCTTTTCGGCGTTTGGAAAAGGTGACTCGCCGTAAGGGCGAAACCTTAATCCGCCATCACCAAAAAAACGGATATACACACAAACCCCAAGAACATGGTCGGCCCAAAGGCCGCCAAGTCCAAAGCGTGAACCCTGTCAAAACCCTGAACACACAATCAGAAACACCGCCCCCCATTGAAACCACCCAAGCCCTGCCCCATCTAAGACCCATACCCCATTGCGCAGGTGCCCCATGAGCGACCAGCAAGAATTCCCGGAAAACCCAGACGACTACACCGAAGCCGAACACATCGAACACACCTCCTCCGGCAAAGGCCTCGCGCTGCCCGGCCAGAACCTGCCGGACAAGGTCTACATCATCCCGATCCACAATCGCCCGTTCTTCCCGGCCCAGGTCCTGCCGGTCATCGTCAACGAAGAGCCGTGGGCCGAAACCCTCGAACTGGTCAGCAAATCCGATCACCACTCCCTGGCCCTGTTCTTCATGGACACGCCTCAGGAAGACCCGCGCCACTTCAACACCGACGCCCTGCCGCAATACGGCACCCTGGTCAAAGTCCATCACGCCAGCCGCGAAAACGGCAAACTGCAATTCGTCGCCCAGGGCCTCAGCCGCGTGCGCATCAAAACCTGGCTGAAACACCACCGCCCACCGTATCTGGTCGAAGTCGAATACCCGCACCAGCCCACCGAGCCGACCGACGAGGTCAAGGCCTACGGCATGGCGCTGATCAACGCGATCAAGGAACTGCTGCCGCTCAACCCGCTGTACAGCGAAGAACTGAAGAACTACCTCAACCGCTTCAGCCCCAACGACCCCTCGCCGCTGACCGACTTCGCCGCCGCCCTGACCTCCGCCACCGGCCCCGAACTGCAAGCAGTGCTCGACTGCGTGCCGATGCTCAAGCGCATGGAAAAAGTCCTGCCGATGCTGCGCAAGGAAGTCGAAGTCGCGCGCCTGCAAAAAGAGATTTCTGCGGAAGTTAACCGCAAGATCGGCGAACATCAGCGCGAGTTCTTCCTCAAGGAACAACTCAAGGTCATCCAGCAGGAACTCGGCCTGACCAAGGACGACCGCAGCGCCGACCTCGAACAGTTCGAGCAGCGCCTCGAAGGCAAGGTCTTGCCGGCGCAGGTGCAAAAGCGCCTCGAAGAAGAAATGAACAAACTGTCGATCCTCGAAACCGGATCGCCGGAATACGCGGTCACCCGCAACTACCTCGACTGGGCGACCTCGGTGCCGTGGGGCGTGTACGGCGAGGACAAACTCGACCTCAAGCACGCCCGCAAAGTCCTCGACAAACACCACGCCGGCCTCGACGACATCAAGGATCGCATCCTCGAGTTCCTCGCCGTCGGTGCTTATAAAGGCGAGATCAGCGGTTCCATCGTGCTGCTGGTCGGCCCGCCGGGCGTGGGTAAAACCAGCGTCGGCAAATCCATCGCCGAATCCCTCGGCCGACCGTTCTACCGCTTCAGTCTCGGCGGCATGCGTGACGAAGCCGAGATCAAGGGCCACCGCCGCACCTACATTGGCGCGCAGCCGGGCAAACTGGTGCAGGCGTTGAAAGACGTCGAAGTGATGAACCGGTGAT
>NZ_JBIUWQ010000018.1:63747-98816 GCF_044743525.1 Pseudomonas sp. NPDC087598
CGGGTCGAGGGTTGCCAGAGCTACCAGGGCGACCCGGCCTCGGCGCTGCTGGAAACCCTCGACCCGGAACAGAACGTCGAATTCCTCGACCACTACCTCGACCTGCGCATGGACCTGTCGAAAGTGCTGTTCGTCTGCACCGCCAACACCCTTGATTCGATCCCCGGCCCGTTGCTCGACCGGATGGAAGTGATTCGCCTGTCGGGCTACATCACCGAAGAAAAAGTCGCCATCGCCAAGCGTCACCTGTGGCCGAAACTGCTGGAAAAGGCTGGCGTGTCGAAAGGCAGCCTGAGTATCAGCGACAGCGCGCTCAAGGCCTTGATCGACGGTTACGCCCGTGAAGCCGGGGTGCGCCAGTTGGAAAAACAACTGGGCAAACTGGTGCGCAAAGCGGTGATGAAATTGATCGACGATCCGAAAGCCGTCATCAAGCTCGGGCCGAAAGACCTCGAAGTCTCGCTGGGCCATCCGGTGTTCCGCAATGAACAAGTGCTGTCCGGCACCGGCGTCATCACGGGCCTGGCATGGACCAGCATGGGCGGCGCGACCCTGCCGATCGAGGCCACGCGAATTCACACACTCAATCGTGGTTTCAAACTCACCGGGCAACTGGGTGACGTGATGAAAGAGTCGGCGGAGATCGCCTACAGCTACGTCAGCTCGCACCTGAAACTGTTCGGCGGCGATCCGAAATTCTTCGACGAAGCCTTCGTCCACCTGCACGTACCGGAAGGCGCCACACCCAAAGACGGCCCGAGCGCCGGCGTGACCATGGCCAGCGCCCTGCTCTCCCTCGCGCGCAATCAGGCGCCGAAAAAAGGCGTAGCGATGACCGGCGAACTGACCCTGACCGGGCATGTTCTACCGATTGGCGGCGTGCGCGAGAAGGTGATTGCGGCGAGAAGGCAGAAGATTTTCGAACTGATTTTGCCGGAGCCAAACCGGGGCAACTTCGAGGAACTGCCGGATTATCTGAAGGAAGGCATTACCGTACACTTCGCCAAGCGGTTTGCGGATGTGGCGAAGGTGCTCTTCTGATAGTTCTTTGCTGACATGACTACCGCTATCGCGAGCAGGCTCACTCCTACAGTGAGATGTGGCGTTCACCAATCGAGTGTTCACCACAAACCCCTGTAGGAGTGAGCCTGCTCGCGATGGCGTCAACCCGGACACCAACGCCCCGACTGTCACACTTTGTCTCATCTTCAGTTATGCTCGCCGTTCGTCGCCAACGCTGGAGCCGCTGACCTTATGTCCCCCACTCGCCTGTTTGTCCCTCTCGCCCTTTCCTTGCTGGCCGCTTGCGCCACGCAGCCGAAACACAACGTGACCGTGGAAAAACAAAGCGAATGTCCGGTGCGGCTCAGCACTGGGCAAAACCTGATCGTGATGCTGCCAAGTAATCCGACTACCGGTTATCGCTGGGCCATTCAGGATTCGGCCGGTGGCGTGTTGCGCGCGCTCAGCCCTGAGGTTTACAGCAATCCAGAAGATGCCGGCGTGGTGGGCGCTGCCGGACTTTCAACCTGGCGCTTCCAGGCATTTGCTCCCGGCACCGGGCGTCTGCGTCTGACCTCGCAACAACCATGGGCACCGGAAGTGTTGCCGGTTGAAACCTTTGACTGCGCGATCTCGGTGAACTGATCGTGGGCTGGCTGATTCTGGCGCTGATGGGCGCGGTGACGTTCCTCTATGGTGTCAGCACCCATGCGGCGCTGCTCTGCCTGTTGGTCAAACCGCTGCCGGTGCTGGCGTTGCTCGGCTGGCTGCACGATGCGCCACCCAGCGACTATCGCCGCTGGATCAGCCTGGGTCTGATTTTCTCTCTGCTCGGCGATGTATTGCTGGCGTGGCCGGGGGATTTGTTCGTGTTTGGCCTCGGTGCGTTTCTCATCGCGCATTTGGCTTATCTCAAGGCTTATCTCAGCGATTGCAAACGTCTGGCGCTGTTGCCGCTGGTGCTCGCGGTCGGCGTCGGCGCGGTGCTGCTGGGGATTCTGATTTCCAGCGGGCTCGGGCCTTTGCTGGTGCCGGTGATCGTTTACGGCACGGCGATCAGCGCGATGCTCTGGCGCGCCCTCGCACGTCTGGGTACTGACGTGCCGAAGCGCTCGGCGTTATTGGCAGCAGGCGGTGCGCTGGCGTTCGTGTTCTCCGACAGCGTGATTGGCATCGACCGCTTTGTGTCGCCGTTCCATGCAGCGCCGTACGTCATCATCCTCAGCTATTGGTTGGGACAGTGGGGTATTGCGGCCTCGGCCTTCTCCCAGACTAAACGCTAACCCTGTGGTGAGGGAGCTTGCTCCCGCTGGGTTGCGAAGCGGCCCCAAACCCGGCGCACGCGATACTGCAGGCATATCTAGTACTCAGGTTTTGCGACTGCTGCGCAGCCGAGCGGGAGCAAGCTCCCTCGCCACAAGTGCGCATTTCACACTCTGTGCGGTGCTTTATCAGACAACCCAAGCATCCCCGCGCCACTTTGGCTAAAATGCCGGCCTTTTCCACCGACACCGCCGGACACCGCCGTGAGCAAAGAACCCGATCGCATTTTCGCCCAGCCCCTGGACAAGGTGCCTGACTTCGCCTTCAACGAAGACGTGGTGCGGGTGTTCCCGGACATGATCAAGCGCTCGGTGCCGGGTTATCCGACCATCGTCGAGAACCTTGGCGTGCTCGCGGCGCAGTTCGCTCAGCCCAATAGCGTGCTCTATGACCTCGGCGCTTCGCTCGGTGCGGTGACCCAAGCGCTGCGTCGCCATGTACGCACTGACGGCTGCCGGGTAATCGCGGTGGATAACTCGGCGGCGATGGTCGAACGTTGCCGCGAGTACCTTAACGGTCAGGATTCCATGTTCCAGGAGTTGCTGCCGGTCGAAGTGATCGAGGGCGATATCCTCGCGCTGGATTTCAAACCTGCTTCGGTGGTGGCGCTGAACTTCACCCTGCAATTCATCGCCCCGGATCAGCGCACCGCGTTGCTCTCGCGCATCCGCCAATCGCTGTTGCCCGGTGGCGCCTTGATTCTCTCGGAGAAGCTGCGCTTCAACGATGCCGAAGAACATCAATTGCTCACCGATCTGCACGTCGCGTTCAAACGTGCCAACGGCTACAGCGAACTGGAAATCGCCCAGAAGCGCAGCGCCATCGAAAACGTCATGAAACCCGACAGCCTTGAAGAACACCGCGAACGCCTGTTGGCCGCCGGGTTCTCGAAAGTCGTGCCGTGGTTCCAGTGTCTTAACTTTGCCTCGTTGATTGCCTTGCCATGATTGATCTGTCCCCCCTCGCCCGCCGTTTGGCTGGCACACCGCTGGCCGAATGGGCCAACACTCTGCAAGCGCAACTCGACAAGAAAATGGAGAAGGGCCACGGCGATCTGGAGCGCTGGCAAAGTGCGCTGGATGCCTTGCCGAAGATCCAGCCGAGTGAAATCGATCTGCTCAACGGCCTGAAGCTCGACACCGATTGCGCCGATGAAACCCGTGCGCTAATGCGCACCGCGCTGATGGGCCTGTCGCCATGGCGCAAAGGGCCGTTCGATCTGTTTGGCGTGCACGTCGACACTGAATGGCGTTCGGACTGGAAATGGTCGCGGGTTTCACCGCATCTGGATCTGCAGGGCAAACGTATCCTCGACGTTGGCTGCGGCAACGGCTACTACATGTGGCGCATGCTCGGTGCCGGCGCGGACAGTGTGATCGGTGTCGATCCGAACTGGCTGTTCTTCTGCCAGTTCCAGGCCGTGCAGCGTTACCTGTCCGAGCCCAATGCCTGGCATCTGCCATTCCCGTTCGAAGACCTGCCGCCGAATCTGGAAGGTTTCGACACGGTGTTTTCCATGGGCGTGTTTTACCACCGCCGCTCGCCAATCGAGCATTTGCTGGCGCTGAAGGACTGCCTGGTCAAGGGCGGCGAACTGGTGCTGGAAACGTTGGTGGTCGAGGGCGACAAGCATCAAGTGCTGGTGCCGGAAGATCGTTACGCGCAGATGCGTAACGTGTGGTTCCTGCCGTCGGTGCCGGCGCTGGAATTGTGGCTGCGTCGAGCAGGTTTCACCGATATTCGTTGCGTGGATGTCAGCACCACAACGGTCGAGGAACAGCGCGGTACCGAGTGGATGAAGTACCAGTCGCTGAGCGATTTCCTGGATCCCGAAGATCACAGCAAGACGATTGAAGGACTGCCGGCGCCGATGCGTGCCGTTATCGTCGCGAAGAAGTAACGCAATCTCCTGCACAACGGAGATCCCACTGTGGGAGCGAGCCTGCTCGCGAAAGCGGTGTGTCCGTCACCATTCATGTTGAATGTACGGACGCTTTCGCGAGCAGGCTCGCTCCCACATTGAATCCGTGTTTATTCAGCTGGTTTAGCGCGTCTCGCCCGGAAAAACTCGGTCAGCACCGCCCCACACTCCTCCGCCAACACCCCACCTTCATACAACACCCGGTGATTCAAAAAGCCCTGGGTAAAAAACTGCCCCTGGCTCTGCACAATCCCGGCCTTCGGTTCCAGCGCGCCGTACACCACCCGCGCCACCCGCGAATGGACGATCAGCCCGGCGCACATGCTGCACGGTTCCAGCGTCACGTACAGCGTGCTCCCCGGCAGGCGATAGTTGTTCACGGCTTGCGCGGCAGCGCGGATCGCGACCATTTCCGCGTGGGCGCTGGGGTCGCTGGCGCTGATCGGGCAATTGAAGCCGCGACCGATGATCTCGCCATCCTGCACCAGCACCGCGCCCACCGGCACTTCGCCAAGGGCTGCGCCTTGCGCCGCGAGGGCCAGCGCTTCGCGCATGAAATCGCGATCACGGCTGCGGTCGATGATCGCCGCGGGGCGAATCTGGCGCATCACTTCACCTCGATGGCGGCCATCAGGCCGGTTTCCATGTGGTCAATCACATGACAGTGGAACATCCACACCCCCGGGTTATCCGCCACCAGCGCCACTTGCGCACGCTCGTTCTTGCCCAGCAGATAAGTGTCGGTGAAGTACGGAATGATCTTGTGCCGGTTCGACCCAATCACCTTGAAGCTCATGCCGTGCAGGTGGATCGGGTGCTGATACTGGGTCATGTTCTTCAGTTCGAAGATATAGCTCTGGCCTAGTTTCAGACTGGCAATCGGCCGATCGGCACAAGTCTTGTCGGTGATGTCCCAGGCCTTGCCGTTGATCTGCCACAGGCTCGGCGGCTTGCCGTTGTCGACGTTGACCGACACCGAACCGACCCATTCGAAATTGAAGTTGAGTTTCTCGGCATTGGCCAGGTCCGGTTCGGCCACCGGATTGGCGGGCAGCGCTTTCGGCCAGTCTGTCGGTGCATCGGTGTTGGCGACCGAGCGCAGGGTGCCCAGACGCACCGGGCCGTTGCGTAACGAAAGTTCTTCCCCCGCCGCCGGTGCCTTGATCGCCAGGCAGATGCGCATGCCGGGGCCGAGCCAGTATTCCTTGCCCAGCGGGCGCGGTTCGACCGGGTTGCCATCCAGCGCGTAGATCTTTGCCTCAACGCCAGGGATGTTGATGCGATAAGTCAGGGTGTTATCGAGGTTGAGCAGACGCACGCGAGTGATCTGCCCTGCCGGCAACTCGATCACTGGCGAAGGCACGCCGTTGATGGTCGACAAACGTCCCGCCGTGCCACCACGTGCGGCCTCGCGCGGGATGCTGAACTCGACAAAGTTGCCTTCATCGTCGATGTGCCAGTTCTTCAGGCTCAGGGTCTTTTCGTACTTGAAACCGGTCGGCTCGCGCTCTTCGATGATCAGCGGCCCGACCAAGCCACGACCGAGCTCTTCGCTGCTGCTGACGTGCGGGTGATACCAGTAGCTGCCCGCGTCCGGCACACGGAATTTGTAGTCGAAATATTCGCCCGGCAATACCGGCAACTGCGAGACGTACGGCACGCCGTCCATTTCCAGCGGCAGGCGAATGCCGTGCCAGTGAATGGTGGTCGCCACCGGCAGATGGTTGATGAAGCGCACCCGTAGCCATTCACCCTGACGCACACGCAATTCGGTACCCGGCGCCGACGGGCCGAACGCCCAGGCCTCGGTCTTGTGCCCCGGCACCAACTCCACGTCCAGCGGCGCTGCGATCAACTCGTAGTCGTGGCCCGCCTCGGCGTCGGCCATCTTGCCCAGCCAGTAACGCGATGCGCCCCCCGCGCCAACGCCAACGACAACAAGACCGGCCAGGCCACCGAGGATTTGGCGACGGGTAAAGGACATGAACTCAACTACCTCACGTATCAGCGACAGACCCTGAAGGCCCGTAAAAGGCGAATACGATACACCTGCGGTTGAGAAACAGTAAGGGTGACCTGAGGCCGCACATGCCCTCCGCGCTCAGTTTCGCAGACCGGTGATCAAGTGCACCACGCCGCCCTCCAGGGGCATTACACCCGCGACACCGGCCTCGCTCAGCGCCTGACGATCCATCAGCGACACATCGCCCAACGCCACGCGCACGCGGGTCAACGCGACCGGTTGCTGCGAGTTGAGGTTATCCACACCGCCCAGCGCCACGACAATCTCGGCACTCAATCCGTCGGCTGGCTCAGCCTGCACCGGCGGGGTATCCACCACCAGATCCGGGGTCAGGGCTTTCCAGAATGCCTGCTGCAATTTATCGAACATGTTCAGTTCTCCAGAGCCGTTAGAGTTTCGACTGTTGCTTGGTGAAACCGACGCAGCGCCTCGCGTACTTCGTCAGCGCTCTCCAGCCCTTGCACCTGCTCGGCAATGGCCTTGCAGTCGAGCAGATCCACCTCGCGTACCGCCGCTTTGATCGCCGGAATCTGCGGCACACTCACTGACAACTCATCCACCCCCAGCCCCAGCAACAGCGGCACCGCCAGACGCTCGGAGGCCATCGCCCCACACACACCGACCCATTTGCCGTGGGCGTGTGCGGCGTTCACGGTCAGCGCAATCAGCCGCAGTACCGAAGGATGGAAGCTGTCAGCCTGACTGGCCAGACGCGGATGATCGCGATCCATGGCCAGGGTGTATTGGGTCAGATCGTTGGTGCCGATCGAGAAGAAGTCCACGTGCGGGGCAAACACATCGGCCATCAAAGCCGCTGCCGGCACTTCGATCATGATCCCCAGTTTCGGCAGTTGATCCAGATTCAGCGCCAGCGCTTCCTCATCCAGCATCTGCCGCGCCAGACGCAATTCCGATAATTGCGTAACCATCGGCAACATGATGTGCAGGCGCGTCAGGCCGACACTGCCGAGGATGGCGCGGAACTGCTCGCGCAACAGGTCCGGGCGCTCCAGACACAGGCGAATCCCGCGCAGCCCTAGGAACGGGTTGGTTTCCCTGTCCATCGGCACATAGGCCAGCGGCTTGTCGCCGCCGACATCCAGCGTGCGCACCACCAGGTTATGCGATGGCCCCACGGCCCGGGCGATGGCGCTGTAGGTCGAGACCTGCTCGTCACGCGTCGGCGCATGATTGCGATCCAGATAAAGAAACTCCGAACGTAAAAGCCCAACGCCTGCGCTGCCCACAGCCATCGCCCGTTCGGTTTCGCTCAGCGAGGCAACGTTGGCCGTGACTTCGATGTGATGCCCGTCGCGGGTGCAGGCTGCTTGCGTCGCCTGCGCCTGCTCGTGTTGATGACGCTGGCGTTGTTGCTCGTGCCTGGCGTGCCACTGGTTGATCACCTCAGGCTCCGGATGCACATGCAGTTCGCCCCGGTCGGCGTCGAGCAATACCTGGGCGCCACTGGCCAGCGTCAACATTTGCGCAGGCATCCCGCAGATCGCCGGCAAACCACAGGCTCGGGCCAGAATCGCGACGTGACTGGTCGCCCCGCCAGCGACGGTAGCGAATCCCAGCACTTTGCCGGTGTCGAGGCCGGCAGTCTGCGACGGCGTCAGTTGCTCCGCGATCAGAATGCTGCCGGCCGGCAGTTCCAGCGCATGTTCGCTGACCCCGAGGATTTGTTTGAGCACGCGCTGGCCAACGTCAGCCAGATCCGCCGCCCTTTCAGCCAGCAACGGGCTGCCGAGTTGCTGGAAAAGCGTCGCTGTCGCCGCAGTGGCCGTGCGCCAGGCAAACGCCGCACTTTTGCCCTCAGCGATCAACCCCTGAGCCTGATCAAGCAGACTCGGATCTTCGAGCAGTTCCTGATGCGCCTTGAAAATTTCCGCCTGAGTTTCACTGCTGGCGATGTCGCGCAGATGCTGCAAGGCCATGTCGGCCTCGATCAGCGCGTTCGCCAGAGTTTCGCGTTCGACGTGCGAACCGGCACCGAACTCTTTCACGTCGAGTGTCGGTTCGGTGATCTGTATCACCGTTCCCAATGCCGAACCGGGAGATGCACAGACTCCACGCAAAACCGTCAGGACTTCTGGCTCGGCACTCTCGACTGGCGGCGCAGCAACCACTGCCGTCACCGCTTCGCCGCAGCCCTCGGCCAGTAACCGCGAGAGTGTATTGATCGCGTCTTCAGCATCGTCGCCCAGCGCACTGACCTGCACGCTGTCACCCCAAGCAGTCTGCAACGCCATGATCGCCACCAATGATTTGGCATTGGCTTCGGCCTGCTGTTTATGCAGATAAATCTGCGCGCGAAAGCCCTTTGCCGCTTGCGCGAACACCGCCGCCGGACGCGCATGCAGGCCATTCGGATTGGGCAGTTCCAGCGATTGCGAGAACAGTCTTTCGCCCTCTGCAACCACAGGTTCGTCGCTGCTCGCCGCGGCACTGGCGAGGCTCAGCAGTACCTGGCCGGTTTCGACCAGACCGCTTGGCGCGACCTGCCAGGTGAATGGCTCTCCGCTGACCACCAGCATCAGGGTCATCAGACTGCGGGCATTCAGGGCAAGGTAGTCGGCATCGAACTCGATCAGCGCTTGCCCGACTTCAACCCGCTGGCCCTCTTCGACCTGTCGGGTGAACCCCTGTCCCGCCAGGTTCACCGTATCAAGACCGATGTGCATCAATACCTGAACGCCCGTGTCGCCGGTGATACTGATCGCATGCCCACTGGCCTGCACGTTGCTGACGACTCCCGCGAGGGGCGCGCACAGCGTTGACGAAGTCGGATCGATGCACAGACCGTCGCCGATCACGCGACTGGAAAACACCGGATCCGGCACTTGGTCCAGCGGTATCAGCACGCCGGACAAAGGCGCCAGCAGTTGCAATTGTTGGGATGTGGCCATGACGTCACCTGCGGTTTTGTTCTCTGAAGTGCCCGTGGAGCGCGACGCCCCACCAGCATCGCTTATTTCCACCAATATTCGACCTGCAATCCGACATTCGCACCGTGGCGCGCAGTGCCGAAGGCGCCGGTATCAGACAGGGCCGAGCCTTTGGCCAGTTCGTTGGCCGCACGTTTCGCCGCCTCGTTCCAGGTGGCATAGGTGTAATACAGCCGCACCTCGGGGCGTGCCCAGAATTCCGGCCCCTTGGGTGACCAGGTCGGGGCGAAGGTGAACTTGCTCAGTTTGCGTGTCCCGCCCGGGGCTTCGACTTGATCGTGACCCAGTTCGGTGACCAGTTTGAACTGCTCGGTGAGCGCATAGGTCGGACGCACGCCCAGAGAAATCCAGTTCTGGTCAGCACCGTCCGGGCGAATGTCTTTCTGATACACCGCCTCGACTTGCCCACCAAAACGCGGCGTCACCTGCCAGTCGAAAAACTCCACAATCCGGTAACTCTTGTTGCTGTCGTCGAGTTTGACGTTACCGGTGTAGCCCAGCCCGGTGCCCGGCCCTTCGCCGTATTGCAAGGCCAGTTTGTTCTTGCCGCCGAGAAAATCCTTCTGCACATGTTGCGTGGTGATCGCCCAGCCACGGTGGGCATCGCGGCTGTCGGGCTTGTCGATGTAGCTGAGGCCGAACTCAAGTTCACCGCCGGGATTGGTGTTGAAACCGGCGACGTTGAAGTCGTGCCGGTTGATGTAGTCCTTCTGATAAAGGTTGTCCTTGCGCGAGAACGCGTAGCTGTATTTCAGATCGCCGATCAGCACGTCCTCGACCCCGCCACCGGTGGCGCTCTGGTTCCAGTAGTAGAAATCGGAAATATGGATGTCGTTACGTTTGTAGTAACGGCGGCCGGCCCAGAGTGAGCCGCCGTTGAGCGCGGGCATCGCCGACCACTGGGCGTAGGCCTGCGGCAGGCGAATCGAACCGTTGTCTTCGTTGAACGTCGGGCTGCGGTTATAGCGGTTGTACAGCGAGGCCATGCCGTCGACGCTGAGCACCGAGCCGTCGTCGAGGGTGTACAGATCCTGGCGCAGCTCAAGCTCACCGTACTGTTCGCATTCGTTGCCCAAGCGGTATTTGGTTTGTGCTCCCGGTAACTGAAAACATGACTGGCCACCGCCCTTGAGCGAATTGCCAATGCCACTGCGCAAGTAACCACCGAACTCCAACGCATGCGACGACTGTGGAAACGCGAGGCATATCCCTGCCACTGCAAGGCTGCGATTTATTGTTGTTTTCATAAGCCACCCCATTATTTTTATTGTGTGTTTGCATGAATTCGGCGCGCAAAACTCCCCCGCGCAGGGCTCTGCGTGTTTTTTCAAACGGTGTTTTTCAGTGAGTGATCAATGGTCGATCAGGTGCAGAACGAACGATTCGTAAGGCCGCAAAATCACCCGTCGATTGCGCTGCGGGCAGTCCGGATAGTTGCTGATCAGCAAGCGCTGGCTCAGCGACTCGTCGATCTCCATAGGCAGTTCGACTTCGCACGGCGAGCCATAGAAGTTGTTCACTACCAACAGGCGCTCGCCCGCACCCTCGCGCAGGTAAACCCAGACTTGCTTGTGCTCCGGCAACAACTGCCGGTAGACACCGTCGGACATCAACGCCTCAGTGCGCCGCAATGCGATCAGGCGGCGGTAGTGATGCAGCACCGATTGCGGGTCGTCGAGCTGCTGGGCGACGTTGATCTGCGCGGCATTCGCCGGCACCCCGATCCATGGTTCAACACTGCTGAAACCGGCATTCGCTTCAGCGTTCCAGTGCATTGGCGTACGCCCGTTGTCGCGGGACTTCTGCATGATCGCCGCCATGTTGTCGGCGTCGCTGGTGCCCCCTTCGCGCTTGAGGCGGAAGATGTTCAGGGTTTCGACATCACGGTACTGATCGATATGTTCGAACCCAGGGTTGGTCATGCCCAACTCTTCACCCTGATATACGAACGGCGTGCCCTGTAAAAAGTGCAGTGCGGTGCCGAGCATCTTCGCCGAGAGCTCCCGGTACTCGCCATCATGGCCAAAACGCGAGACCACCCGTGGCTGATCGTGGTTACACCAGAACAGCGCATTCCAGCCACCACCGGCCTGCATGCCAGTCTGCCAATCGGAGAGAATCCGCTTGAGCTGCAGGAAATCGAAATCGGCGCGAACCCACTTTTGCAGGTTCGGATAATCGACTTTCAGGTGATGAAAGTTGAAGGTCATCGACAGCTCTTGCGACTGCGGATTCGAGTAGCGAATGCAGTGTTCGAGGCTGGTGGATGACATCTCGCCGACGTTGATCAGGTCATGACCCGCGAAGACTTCGCGATGCATCTGCTGCAAGTATTCATGGACGTTCGGGCCATCGGTGTAAAAACGACGACCGTCGCTGTTGTCCTCGGGAAAGTCGGCTGGCTTGGAGATCAGATTGATCACATCGAGACGGAAACCACCCACGCCCTTGTCGCGCCAGAAGCGCATCATTTTGAACACTTCGGCGCGCACCTTGGGGTTGTCCCAATTCAGATCGGCCTGGGTGTGGTCGAACAGGTGCAGGAAATATTGCCCGGTCTGGGCTTCGTACTCCCAGGCCGAGCCGCCGAACTTGGATTCCCAATTGTTCGGCTGATCGCGCCAGATATAGAAGTCGCGATACGGATTGTCGAGACTGCTGCGCGCCTGCTGGAACCAGACATGTTCGATCGAGGTGTGATTGACCACGATGTCGAGCATCAGCTTGATCCCGCGCTTGCCGGCTTCGGCGATCAGCAGTTCGCAGTCGGCCATGCTGCCGTAACTCGGGTCGATCGCGTAGTAATCGCTGATGTCGTAGCCGTTGTCGCGTTGCGGTGAACGCAGGAATGGCGTGATCCACAGGCAATCGACCCCCAGCCATTGCAGGTAATCGAGCTTGGCCACGACCCCGAGCAGATCACCGGTGGGGTTGCCGGCATGGCTGTGAAAACTCTTCGGGTAAATCTGGTAGATCACCGAACGCTGCCAGTCTTGCATGGCACTCTTCCTTCAATTGATTTTGTAGTGGCCTTGAAGGCCCCTTCGCGAGCAGGCTCGCTCCCACATTGGTATGCGATCAACCTGTGGGAGCGAGCCTGCTCGCGAATACGCTTTCTCAGGCCACCCGGTAGCCGGGGCGGACAATCTTCATGCTCAGCGCACAGGTCAGAACAAACGGCACAACCATGGCAATCAGCATTCCGATGACAAACATCGGAATGAACTGCGGAATGATCGAGATGAAACCGGGTAGACCACCGACGCCAATCGCCGAGGCCTGGATCTTGTTCAGCGACAGGAAGATGCAGCCCAGCGCCGAGCCGGTCAGCGCCGCGTAGAACGGAAACTTGTAGCGCAGGTTGACCCCGAACATGGCGGGTTCGGTGATGCCGAAATACGCGGAAATCGCCGAGGTTGAAGCCATGCTTTTGTCCCGCGCATTGCGCGTCATGTAGAACACTGCCAGCGCTGCACTGCCCTGGGCGAGGTTGGACATGACGATCATCGGCCAGATAAATGTGCCGCCCTGGGTCGAGATCAACTGCAGATCGACCGCCAGGAACATGTGGTGCATGCCGGTGATCACCAGCGGTGCATAGAGCAGTCCGAAAATCGCCCCGCCGACCATCGGCGCCAGATCAAACAGCATGACCACGCCTTCGGTGATCAGGATGCCGAGATGACGGGTCACCGGGCCGATCACCGCCAGCGCCAGCACACCTGTGACAACGATGGTGGTGATCGGCACCACCAGCAATTGCACGGCATTGGGCACTCGCGCCCGCAGCCATTTCTCGATGACGCTCATCACGTACGCGGCCAGCAATATCGGCAGGATCTGCCCCTGATAACCGACTTTCTCCACCTGAAACAGGCCGAGGATGTCGAAGTACGGCATTTGTTGCCCGTCCAGCCCGGCCACGGCCTTGCCGTAGTTCCAGGCGTTGAGCAGGTCCGGGTGCACCAGCATCAGGCCGAGCACGATGCCGAGGATTTCGCTGCCGCCAAAACGCTTGGCCGCCGACCAGCCCACCAATGCCGGCAGAAACACAAAGGAGGTGTTGGCCATCAGATTGATCAGGCTCCAGAGCCCGTCGAGTTTCGGGTAGGCGTCCAGCAGGGTCTGGCCCTCGATGAACATGCCCTTGGCACCGAGCAGATTGTTGATGCCCATCAGCAGGCCGGCAATGATCAGCGCCGGCAGGATGGGCATGAACACATCGGAAAACACCCGCACCAGACGCTGCATGGCGTTGATCTTTTCGGCACTTTTCTGTTTGACGTCGGCGATGGTCGACGCCGCGAGACCGGTCTGCCGACGCAGTGCGGCGTAGACCTTTTCCACCTCGCCAGGACCGATCACCACCTGATACAGACCGCCAGTGAAAAACGAGCCTTTGACCAGATCGATCTGGTTGAGCGTGGCGCTGTCGACCAGGCCAGGATTCTTCAGGGCCAGACGCAAGCGCGTGACGCAATGGGCGGCCTGTTCGAGGTTCTCACTGCCGCCAAGGCTTTGCAGCAGCTCGCTGGCGATCTTCGGATAGTCATGGCTCATGCTTGTTCTTCCACCGTGGGTTGTTGTTATTGGCAGCACGTCGAAGCGAAAAGTACTCGTCTGTACGAGTTAATGCAACAACTCGTCTGTACGAGTTTGTTTTTGTCTGTTGCCGCCAGACCGTGGGCGAATCTTCCTACCCCGTCCTTAGCCGATTTCCATCGTCCACATGGACAAAGCCCTACCCTGCCCTTAAGGTTCGAAGCTTTGAGCACAGCCGGCACAGAGCCTACCCATGAGCAAATACAACCAGATCTATAGCGATCTGCTGGCCAGCATCACCACTGAACGTCTCGAACGCGGCGCACGTCTGCCGTCCGAAACAGAGCTGATGGACAGCTACCAGGCCAGCCGGGGCACCGTGCGCAAGGCGATCGAGCTACTTCAGGAGCGTGGTTTTGCGCAGAAAATTCATGGCAAAGGCACGTTCGTTCTTTCGACCAACCCGATCGAATTCCAGCTTGGCGGCATCGTCAGCTTTCAGGAAACCTATCCACGCCTGGGCAATGACGTCAGCACCGAAGTTGTCGAGCTGACTCAGATACCGCTCGAAGGCGCCCTGCTCGAACACCTCAATGCCGAACCCGGCAGCCTGATCACCCGCGTCAAACGCGTGCGGCGAATCGACGGCAAACGGGTGATTCTCGACATCAACCACTTCGTCAGCGAGGTGATTCCCGATTTGTCTCGCGACATCGCCGAGCAATCGATCTACGCCTACATCGAACAGACCCTGCAACTGCAGATCGCCTATGCCCAACGCACCATCGAAGCCGTGCCGCGCAGCAAGGATGATCTGCTGCACCTGGACCTCGACGGGCAGAGCCATGTGATCGTGGTCAGCAACCAGACGTTCCTGCAGGACGGCCGTCAGTTCGAGTACACCGAGTCCCGCCACACCCTGGACAAGTTCTACTTCTCCGACGTAGCCCGGCGCTGACCCCGACACGTTTCGCATGTCGGCGTGCGGTATCCATGTAGTGCACTCCCCCGGGGCGAATCAGCCATGCTCGGCTTTCGTTTCTCAAGGATGGAGAAAGCATGAACGCCCCCGAACCACGTCCTCTGCCCAACGCAGCGGACAAAGCCGCCCTCAAGCTCATCGCCGCGACGGTCGTGCAAACCTGCCCCAGCCTGCACGACGCAGCCCATCAAGTGGCCCGCGAGCTGCTTGAGCTCAAAGGCCTGACAGACATCGATCCGGACCGGGTCTATTTCCATCGTTTCAAAGCGGCCCAAAGTAGCAACCAGTCGTTTACCGGCTGGGAACATATCCGCGAAAAGCCCTACGAATCGATGACTCTTACGCAATTGGTGATTCATCGTTTTCGCGCCACCGACGTGGACAACGCCGACCTGCTGGATCTCTACGCAGGGTTCTACTCGGACGGACCCGAGACCGAAGATTTCGACCACAACAATGAAGTGCGCCTGCACGGCAACGAAGTGCTCAAAGCCTTCTGGGACATCGATTTCAGCTCGCGCTACAACGACACACTGACCACGTTCTGGAACGCGCACGCCGATGATTTCCGCACATTGGCCAAGTGCAACTTCCTCAGCCGTGCCATACAGGCGCTCGAACTCGAGCAACTGAGCGACACGGATTTCCAGTGGATCGTCGGCGCCGTCATCGGGCCTGTCACCTGGCCGGTAACGCTGGCCACGCTGCAATCGCCCCACACGGCAGACAGTGGCGTGCGCGCTGTCGATATCGACGGACATGTGGCGACCAGCCTGCTGCGAATCGTCAGTAGCACTGGCCGGCAGGTCGTCTATCTGCCGGGGGAAGCGCTGGCGTTCGTCGTGCAGGAAACCCCGGCGGACATGCATGGGTGGGTGCTTGAGCAGATGAACCTGGAGCCCCCTCGCCAGTCCTTCCTCAGTCACTTTGCACTCGCCGACCGCCAGCAGATGACGACAAACATCACCGATTTGATGAACCGGTTGGTCAGTACATGGGGACACTCCGACCATCATCTGATCAATAAAACCAACGCCGTGATCAGTGGCGATGCCTTCAGTTGGCTGCGCGATTCGACTCGCAGCGCCATGTTTGCCGAAGCCAGCCTGACGCTGACGTCCAATGGCGATCTGCGCGAAAAACTGTGGATCGGTTACTTGAGCGCCGGCCTCAAGGTATTTGGCCCGATGGCCGCCGTCGGCTGGCCGGTCGCATTGCCGGTGATTGGTGCCAGCATCGCCAGCATGGGGCTGAACATCGATCAGGCGGTCAACGGCAAAACCTCCAGCGAACGCAAGGCAGGCGTGCTGGGTGCCGTGTTGAGTGGCATTGACGCGCTATTCAACCTTCCATTTCTCAAAGGCACCGGCCCGATGCTGGAGGTGGGTGTCGAAGTGGACGCAGTGGAGGCTGCGAAAATGGCCGTGCTGAACGAGCCGGCTTCAGCAGTGGAGGTACCGGATTCGCTCGTCGAACCTCAGAAAAACGAGGTTGCGGTCGAGCCAGACGTGATTGCGCCGCCACTGGAAACCCCTTGGTTGCCGCCGACCGAAAGCTCCGCACCACCGCCCATTCCTGACAAATATATGTGCAACGAGCTGCTCGACGGGCTCGAAGTGCAACGCGAGCCCGGGCAGTTTCAGGGGATCTTTCGCCTGGAGGGCGATCCACCCTACGCCATCCATCTGGATGACAACCCGTACTACGTGCGCTATTTCGGTGACACCGATGAGGGTGGCTATTGGGCCATCGTTGATCCGGACCGGCCCAATCAGTTTGTCCACTCATTGCCTGTTCGCCTGAACGCCGAAGGACAGTGGGAGCGGATGCAAGCCCTGCGCTTGCGCGGCGGTGGCCAATGCGCGGGCAAACCGTGCGCGCCAGACCTTGCGCTCGGTTCCCCGGCGGCGGCGTTGCAACCGGAGATCGAACTACCCGGTCTGGTATCACGTCCGGTGCGCATTGTGACGTCCGCCTTCGACATCGAACCGACGGTACGCCGTTCGATCAAAGGCTGGGCACTGAACCTGAACGAAACCCACGCTCAACTGGTGCCGGAAGCCGACGGTGCCTTTGGTATGGCAGACCCTTTTGAGCTGTACGCGGTTGATAAACGCATTTCGCTGCAAGCCGCCGCGAAGAAGTTTTTCAGTTCACTGCCATGGATCACTCCTCCTTTTCGCGCGCCAATCCCCGCCATCAATGCGCAGATAACCCTGTCCGAGCTTATCGATCGCCTCTTTGAATCCGCCAGCGGGCTGGTCATCGGGGAAACCCTGGATCGCATTGGCAGCATGCGCTTCCTGATTGAAAACATGCCGGCGCTGGCTCGGCACGCAACCACCCTCTATATGCGCGGCATCCTCAGTGATTTCGCGCAAGTGGAACTGAACCGGTATTTCAGCACCGGTTCCCTGTCGGCCGATCTGCAAACCTATCTGACCAGCCTGGGTTCCGATCCGGCGGGACGATTCAATGCACTGGAACTAGTCAAAGTGGCCAGGGAAAACGGCGTTCGAATCCAGGGCATCGACTGTGCTGCGAGCTTCAAGATGAAATCCCCGCTGTCACCCTTTGACGAGCAGATGATCGGCACCTATCTGGCGAGCGACATCATGACCGGCGATGTCTACCTCAATAGCCCGAAAAAATGGATCGTGCTGACCGGCGCGCAGAACACCAACACCTTCAGAGGGCTTACCGGCCTCAGTGAAATCAAGGGCGGCATTGGTTTGCGGATCGAGGAAGTCGGCGCGGCAGACGCCATGGAAATTGATGTCGATCCGGGTATCGACATCAACCGGGGGCCGTTTGCCAATGGGGCTGCTGCAAGGAGCAATGACGATGTTCTTCGCGCCGATTTACGCCTGCGCATGCCGGCCGAACCGGTGAACTGGAATGAGCAGACGCTGGAAAACCTGCTGCATCGACGTGGCATGTACCTGTTCAGAAAAGTCGGCGACAGCTACACCGTGCTGCACCGCAGCAAGTCAGGAATGCTCGCGCATACGCCTGTGGCGAGTCTGGCTGACGGAAGCGTGACCCTGCACCGTCCGGCATGGCCGCTGGTGAACGATGTCCGGTTTGCCAATATCGGAGAAATGTCCCAACGCCTGAGCGAGATGGGTCTGACGTTACAGAGCCGGCTTCCGGACTGAATCCAGAACGAAAATACAGGGATAGTGCATGGCCCGTGAGCCGATGGGTCATGCTCGATCTTCGTTTTCTCATGGATGAAGAACTGCATGAACACAGCCGAACGCCACCTGCTGCCGAACGCAGCAGACAAGGCCAGCCTCAAGGCAATCGCTGCAACACTTGTACAAGCTTGTCCCGGCTTGCTGGAGACGGCCCGCGAAGTCGCCAGTGAGCTACTGACTGACAAAGGACTGTCGGGCATCGATCCGGACCGTGTCTATTTCCACCGATTCAGGACGGCGCAAAGCAGCGCTCTGACGTTTACCGGTTGGGAACACACACTGGAAAAACCTTACGAATCGTTGACCCTCACACAATTGGTGATCCATCGCTTTCGCGTGACCGATCAGGACAATGCAGACCTGCTGGGTCTGTACTGCGGCTTTTACACGGACGGGCCGCAGACCGAATCCTTCAATCAGAGCAATGAAGTACCACTGCTGGGCAGCGATGTTTTGAAGGCGTTCTGGAACGTCGATTTCAGCACGCGTTACACCCAGCAACTGAGCACTTTCTGGCAGGCCTCATCGGACAATTTCCGCACGCTGGCCAAGTGCAATTTTCTCAGTCTGGCGGTGAATGCGCTGCAAAAGGGGCACCTGGACGGCACTGATTTTCAGCGCGTGGTCAATTCAGTGATGGGTCCCATCACCTGGCCCGTGACCCTGCAAATACTGCAGTCGACTCACCCTGCAGGCAGTGAGGTGCGCGCGCTGGATATCGACGGCCACATCGCCGTCAATATCCTGCGCTTTGTTGAAGACAGCGGGCGGCAGACGCTGTATCTGCCGGGCGAGGCCCAAGCCTTTCATGTCATGGAGAACGAGGCGGCCCTGCACTGGTGGGTGCTTGAACAATTGAACAACGAGAAGCGCTGCAAGATTTTTCTCAACCACTTCTCCTTCGCTGACCGTCACGACATCAACGAGAACTTCACCGACCTGATGAATCGTCTGGTGAGCACGTGGGGTCATTCCGAGCATTATCTGATCAACAAGACCGACCTTGAAATCGGTCGTGATGCGTTCACCTGGCTACGCATTTCGGCCCGCCACTCGATGTCCGAGGAAGCCAGCCTGTCGCTGACGTCCAATGCTGATCTGCGCAAAAAAATGTGGAACGGTTATTTGAGTACCGGGCTGCGCATATTCAGTCCGATGGCGGCTGTTGGCTGGCCGCTGGCGCTGCCGGTCATCGGCGCCGGCATCGTCAACATGGGGCTCAATATCGATCAGGCCGTCAACGGCAGGACGGCAGCCGAACGCAAGGCCGGCGTCAAAGGCGCCGTGCTGAACGGCATCGAAATGCTGTTCAACGTGCCCTTCCTGAAAGGAACCGGCCCGATGCTGGAAGTCGGCCCACAAGTTGAATTTGCCGAAGCTGAAGAGATGGCCGGTCTGCTCGAGTTTCCCCCGGACGACGATCCTGCGCCCGCAGCGTCCGAACCAGTGTCGGCGGCGATTGAGGCAGAATTGAGCAACGAGACGGAACTCACCCCGACATCTGTCGAAGTCACTGCGCAGAGTGTCAGTGCAAGCCCCGGACCTCCGCCGATTCCTGCCCACTATCGTTGCAACGTGATACTTGATGGCCTCGTTGCGCAACGTGAACCAGGGAAATTTCAAGGCATCCATTCACTCAAGAGCGACCCGCCCTACGCCATCCAGCTTAATGACAATGCGTACTACGTGCGCTACTTCGCTGATACGCCGGACAGCGGCAACTGGGCAATCGTTGACCCTGAGCGGCCCAATCAGTTTGCCCACTCCTTGCCGGTACGCCTCAACGCCACCGGGCAGTGGGAACGCATGCAAGCACTGCGGCTGCGGGGGGGCGGCCAATGCCTTGGCAAAGAGTGCACCGTGCTCGTCGAACCCGCGGCATCTGAACCCGCACCTCTCGCGAACTCTCCAGCGGTCGAACCCCTCCCGGTCACCACACAAGCGGTTCGATCGTTGATAACGACTTACGACATCCCTCTCGCGGAAAGAGCCGTGTTGAGGCGTTGGGCTTTGAATCTGCCTGACAATCGGCCTCAAAGCGCTCCCAATCCAGCGGGCCATCTGAATATCGAAGACCCGTTTACGGCGCTTGTGGCATACAAACGAAAGCTGCTCCGGCAGGAGGCCCGAGTGTTTTTTTCAGATGTCTCCTGGGCCAACTTGCCTCCCCGCCCGGTGATACCCGAAGTCACCCCGTTGATGCAGACGAGCGTACTGCTGGATAGCCTCTATGCAAACGCGCCGGGTCTGGTGGTGGGTGAAACTCTGGATCGCATCACCAGCATGCGCTTCATGATCGACAACATGCCCGCCATCGCGCGACACGCCAAAGTTCTTTACCTGCGCGGTGTAGTCGGCGATTTCGCGCAAGCCGAACTGAACAGCTACTACACAACGGGCGAGATGTCCGCACCACTGAATGAATACCTGAGCAGTCTCGGCACAGACCCGGCCAGGCAGTTCGATACGCTGGAACTGGTCAAGGTTGCCCGAGCCAACAATGTTCGGGTCCAAGGGCTCGATTGCGTCGCCAGTTACAAGATGACAACGTCCTATCCGCCGCTCGAAGAGCAGAGAATGCGCACGCACTTGAGCAACATCATCCTTTGGCAGGACCAGTTCCTCAACCGACCCGGAAAATGGATCGCACTGACGTCTGCGCAGAACCTCAACACCTTCCGGGGACTGCCGGGAATCAGTGAATTGAAGGGCGGTATCGGGTTGCGGCTTGAAGAGGTCAATCCGGGCGAGCCGGCAGGGATCATCGTCGATCCGGGAATAGAGGCATTCCGTGGCCCCGGCGGCAACGGCGGGATGATGGCCGGGGGTTACGATAATTTATACGCAGACCTGCGCCTGCAGATAGAAGCGCCACCCGTGATCTGGCAGGAGGATAGCCTGCAACGTCTGCTGCACCGCAGTGGCATGTACCTGTTCGAAAAATCGACTGGCGGCTACGCGCTAGTGCATCGCAGCCGGCAGGGCCTTATTGTCCGTACACCTGTTGAAGATTTCGGAGATGGCCGGATCACCATCCATGTTCCCTCCTGGCCCCGTATCAATGACATCCCGTTTGTCGATGTCCAGGCGCTTTCTCGGCGACTGACAGAAACAGGACTGACACTGCAAAGTCGCGTGCCTGACTGACCGGCTTTTTTGCGTCCGGCAAACGAAAAAGCCGCAACGTATTTTCATACGTTGCGGCTTGCGGTGTGATCAGTGACGCCTTTTCAAGAAGGTCACATCACTCCCACTCAATGGTCGCCGGTGGCTTGCTCGACACGTCGTAAGTGACGCGGGAGATGCCTTCGATTTCATTGATGATGCGGCCGGATACGGTTTCCAGCAGTTCGTAAGGCAGGTGAGCCCAACGTGCGGTCATGAAGTCGATGGTTTCCACGGCACGCAGGGCCACGACCCAGGCGTAACGACGACCATCGCCAACCACGCCAACCGATTTCACTGGCTGGAACACTACGAAGGCCTGGCTGACTTTGTGGTACCAGTCGGCTTTGCGCAGTTCTTCGATGAAGATGTGGTCGGCACGACGCAGCAGGTCGGCGTATTCCTTCTTCACTTCACCGAGGATCCGCACGCCCAGGCCCGGGCCCGGGAACGGGTGACGGTAGACCATGTCGTACGGCAGGCCCAGTTCCAGGCCCAGTCGACGGACTTCGTCCTTGAACAGCTCGCGCAGTGGCTCGACCAGTTTCAGGTTCATCTCTTCCGGCAGGCCGCCCACGTTGTGGTGCGACTTGATCACGTGCGCCTTGCCGCTTTTCGCGCCAGCCGACTCGATCACGTCCGGGTAGATGGTGCCCTGGGCGAGGTACTTGATGTTTTCCAGTTTGTTCGACTGGGCATCGAATACGTCGATGAAGGTACGGCCGATGATTTTGCGTTTCTTCTCTGGATCAGCTTCGCCGGCCAGGTTGTTCAGGAACTGATCTTCAGCGTTGGCGCGGATGACTTTGACGCCCATGTTCTCGGCGAACATGGCCATCACTTGCTCGCCTTCGTGCAGACGCAGCAGGCCGTTGTCGACGAAGACGCAAGTCAGTTGATCGCCAATGGCTTTGTGCAGCAGCGCGGCAACTACCGAGGAGTCAACGCCGCCGGACAGACCCAGCAGCACGTTGTCGGTGCCGACCTGGGCGCGGATGTTGGCGATGGCGTCTTCAGCGATTTTCGACGGGGTCCACAGGGCTTCACAGCCGCAGATGTCGAGAACGAAGCGCGACAGGATGCGACCGCCCTGCTTGGTGTGGGTCACTTCCGGGTGGAACTGCACGCCGTAGTAAGCACGCTCGTCGTTGAACATGCCGGCGATCGGGCAGCTCGGGGTGCTGGCGAGGATGTGGAAGTCTTCCGGCATCTTGGTGACTTTGTCACCGTGGCTCATCCATACGTCGAGGCCGAACAGGCCGTCGGCGTCGATGTGGTCTTCGATGCCGTCGAGCAGACGGCTCTTGCCGACCACGTCAACGCGGGCGTAACCGAACTCACGCAGTTCGGAACCTTCAACCTTGCCGCCCAGTTGCTCGGCCATGGTCTGCATGCCGTAGCAGATACCGAAGACCGGCACGCCCAGGTCAAAAACTGCCTGCGGGCAACGCGGGCTGTTGGCTTCGTGTACGGACTCGGGGCCGCCGGCGAGGATGACGCCTTTTGGAGCGAATTCGCGGATCGCATCTTCGTCCATGTCGAACGGGTGCAGTTCGCAGTACACACCGATCTCACGCACGCGGCGGGCGATCAGTTGGGTGTATTGCGAACCGAAGTCGAGGATCAGGATGCGGTGAGCGTGAATGTCGAGGGCCATGATTCAGTCTCGTCTAAGTAATTCAGAAACAGTCGTGATTCAGAAACAACTCGGGGCTGAATAAAACAGCCCCGGTTGCTTAACGATTTGCTTGAAGGCTCAACCTACGCGGTAGTTTGGCGCTTCTTTGGTGATCTGCACGTCGTGAACGTGGGATTCGGCCATACCGGCGCCGGTGATCCGCACGAACTCAGGCTTGGTGCGCATTTCTTCGATGTTGGCGCTGCCGGTGTAACCCATCGAGGAACGCAGGCCGCCCATCAACTGGTGAATGATCGCGCTCAGGGTACCTTTGTAAGGTACGCGGCCTTCGATGCCTTCCGGAACGAGTTTCTCGGCACCGGCCGAGGAGTCCTGGAAGTAACGGTCGGAAGAGCCTTGAGCCTGGGACATGGCGCCCAGCGAGCCCATGCCGCGATAAGCCTTGTACGAACGGCCCTGGAACAGTTCGATCTCGCCCGGCGCTTCTTCAGTACCGGCGAACATCGAGCCCATCATCACGCAGGAAGCACCGGCCACGATGGCCTTGGACAGGTCACCGGAGAAACGGATGCCGCCGTCGGCGATCAACGGCACGCCGGTGCCTTCAAGGGCAGCGGCGACGTTGGCGATGGCACTGATTTGCGGAACGCCGACACCGGCGACGATACGGGTGGTGCAGATCGAGCCTGGGCCGATACCGACCTTGACTGCGTCAGCGCCTGCTTCGGCCAGAGCCTTGGCAGCGGCGCCGGTGGCGATGTTGCCGCCGATCACCTGCACTTCAGGGAAATTCTGTTTGACCCAGCGAACTCGGTCGATCACGCCTTTGGAATGACCGTGAGCGGTGTCGACCACCACCACGTCCACACCGGCATTGACCAGGGCGGCGACGCGGTCACCGGTGTCTTTACCGGTACCGACAGCAGCACCAACGCGCAGACGACCTTGATCGTCCTTGCTGGCCAGCGGGTAGGCTTTGGCTTTTTCGATGTCTTTGACGGTCATCATGCCTTTGAGGGCAAACTTGTCGTCAACGATCAGAACTTTTTCCAGACGGTGCTTGTGCAGCAACTCGCGGACTTCGTTCTTGTCGGCGCCTTCACGCACGGTGACCAGACGCTCTTTAGGCGTCATCACTTCACGTACGGTGGCTTCCAGACGGGTTTCGAAACGTACGTCACGGGAAGTGACGATGCCGACCAGGTCGCCATCGTGCAGTACCGGAACGCCGGAAATGTTGTGCATGCGGGTCAATTCGAACAGATCACGAACCGTGGCATCTGCCTCGATGGTGATCGGATCCTTGACGACGCCGGCTTCGAACTTCTTGACCTTGCGAACTTCGGCAGCTTGCTGCTCGATGGTCATGTTCTTGTGGATAATGCCGATGCCACCTTCCTGAGCCATGGCGATTGCCAGACGGGCTTCAGTAACGGTGTCCATTGCAGCAGAAACCAGAGGAATGTTCAGCTCGATGCCACGGGTAAGGCGGGTCTTGAGACTGACTTCGTTAGGAAGCACCTCGGAATAACCAGGCACTAGGAGAATGTCGTCGAATGTCAGAGCTTCTTGGCTGATACGCAGCATCGCGGGGGCTCCCGAGCGGGAAAATGGAAGCGCGCCATTATAGTCAGACACCCCCTGCTGTTCAATGTAAAACTCAGCTTAATATCAATGTTGCTGATGTACGGGGATCCCGGCCCTACAGCTCCACCTTGACCCAAGAGACAGGTTGATCGAGCCAATCGGCGAATTCGTCGATGAAGCTTTGCTTGAAACCTGCTTCCAGCCAGTTGTTGAAGATGAAGCCAAGGTTGGAAAACGCGCATTCCTGCAAATACAGAAAACCGTTGATGTCGTCTTCATGCCCGCATTCGGGGCAGGTGAAGTTATCGGTGCGCCCTGGCATCCAGTCTTCGAGGCTGTCGAACAGCGCTTCACCTACTTCCCGGCGACACTCGGCGCAACCGGCTTCTTCGAGAAAGCCCTTGGCCGGGGTATAGATGCAGCGTTTGGTGACGATCTCCAGGCCGTTGATCGGCTCACCGAATGGCAACGCCTGTGGATGCAGCACCACGGCACGCGCACCATCGGCAATCGCGTAAGCCATGCGGCTGCCAGTGCGGCCACAGGTCGTCAGCTCTTCTTTGATGATGTTTTTGCGCACCAGCCAGCGCACGATCGCCCGGGCCCGGGGTTCGTGGACCGGCAGGGTGGAAATTTTCGGCACGATGATGCTTTGCGAATTCATGGAAAGTCCTGCGGTATGGCTTCTGACGCCTTCGCGAGCAGGCTCGCTCCCACAAGGATTGCATTCCCATGTAGGAGCGAGCCTGCTCGCGAAGAGGCCCTAAAGGCCGGCAGCTTAATCCCTGACGAAATCCGGTCAAGTGCTGAAATAGCGCAGGATCAGGGCAATCCCGCTCGCCAGCACCAGCCACGTCACCAGCCGCACAAACGCCTCACGAGACAAGCGCATGGTCAACCGCCGCCCAATCCACAACCCCAGCGCCATGGCCGGCAACAGACACAGCGCCAACATCAACAAGGGTAGCTCGGCATACACACCGGCGATGGCAAACAGGCTCAAACGCACCACCGTGCTGCAACTGATCAGCGCACTTTGCGTGGCCCGCGCCGCGTCTTTAGGCAAACGGCTGTTGAGATAGATCGCATATAAAAAGCCGCCACTGCCAAACAGCGCCCCGAACAGCCCGCCGATCGTGCCCATCGGCACCGCCCACGCCGCTGACAATTGTGCCGGCCGCGCTTTGACCCACAGGCTGTAAACCGCATAAGCGCTGATGAACAGCCCCATCAACAGCAACAACAGATCGGATTTGAGGTTGAGCAGGAAGATCACCCCCAACGTACAACCCACTGCCATGCACGGCAGCAACCGCAGCAATTCGGGTTTGGCCACGTCCTTGCGCGACGGCAGCAGATTGCCGAACGCCGCAACGAAATCCAGCAACACCAGCAACGGCACGATTTTCGACAACGGCATAAACACAATCAGAATTGGCCCCGCCACCAGCGCCGTGCCAAATCCGGCGATGCCGAACACGATATAGGCCAGTGCGATTACCAGGCAGATAACCGCCCAGCCCTCGACGCCCCACGCCCATTCATTCAACAGCCCCAGCACACTCATCGCCACGCATCCTTTATTGACCTGAGATGACTTTAGCCAGCGCCGAGGGTTGCGACTAATATCTTCAAAGCCGACCACCCATCTCGAAAAGGCATACCTCGTGCTTTCAACCCGCCAACTGCGTTACTTCGTGGAAATCGCCGAATGCGGCAGTTTCAGTGCCGCTGCCGAGCGCCTGTTCATCGCTCAATCGGCATTGAGCCGACAGGTCAAAGACATGGAGACGCGACTGCAAACGCCGCTGTTCGAACGCACTGCGCGCCAGCCTCGACTCACTGCAGCGGGCGAAGCATTTTTGCCGCGCGCGAGGAATCTGCTCAACGAGCTGAACAAGGCCAGCGCCATGGCCACCGAGGTCGGTAACGGCCAGCTTGGGACATTGCGCCTGAGTCATTCGAGCACCGTACCGATCAGTGGGCGTCTGCTGCGTGACATCAGTCGCTACCTCGATCAGCAACAAGGTGTGTCGCTGGACATCGGCAAACTGTCTTCGGAAGCGCAGCTTGAGGAGCTGGCCGAGGGGCGCCTCGATATTGGCTTGCTGCGCCTGCCCGTGCTGCGTCAGCGCGAAGGTATTCAGATTGTGCCGCTGTTTACTGAGCGCTTGCTGCTGGCGGTTCCGGCCGATCATCAATTGGCATCAGCGCACTCGGTCGATCTTGCGCAACTCAAGGACGAAGCGTTCATCTCCATCCCGCATCCACAGCGCGGCGGCCTCAGCTATTTATGCGCCGACCTGTGCATGCGTGAGGGCTTTTTCCCGAAAGCGGCGCGGGTGATGTCGCGCAAGACCACGCAATTGCAGTTGATTCAGGCCGGATTCGGCATCGCCCTGCTGCCGGAATCGATGCAGGACCTCGCCCCGCCCGGCGTGCGATTCCTGCCGCTGGCCAATGCCGACTGCCACAGCACCGTCGCCCTCGCCTACCGCCAGAATCCTTCCCCGCTGATCCAACAGTTCATCCAGACCTTCACCAATCCCTCTTGTGGGAGCGAGCCTGCTCGCGAAAGCGGTCTGTCAGCCACTGAAGATATCCAGGGATAAGATGCCTTCGTCGGATCGCCGCCCGGAGCAGGCTCGCTCCCACAGGGTTTTGTGTTGTGTCATGGTGATTCGACGACGAATGCCTTTAAACTGCGCCCCATGATTAAAGATCCCTTTGCAAGACTTGGCCTGGACCGTGAAGTCCTGACCGTCAGCCAGCTCAACGGCCGTGCGCGGGTGTTGCTCGAAGACGTGTTCAGCAACATCTGGGTAGAAGGCGAAATCTCCAACCTCGCCCGCCCCGCGTCCGGGCACATCTATTTCACGCTCAAGGACAGTGGCGCCCAAGTGCGTTGCGCGCTGTTCCGGCAGAACGCGGCGCGCGTGCGTCAGGCGCTGAAGGACGGCCTGGCGGTGAAAGTGCGCGGCAAGGTCTCGCTGTTCGAGGGCCGTGGCGACTATCAGCTGATTCTCGACACCGTCGAACCTGCCGGTGACGGTGCGTTGCGTCTGGCCTTCGATGCGCTGAAGGAAAAGCTCAGTGCTGAAGGCCTGTTCAGCGCCGAACGCAAAGTGCCGCTGCCGGCGCATCCGCAGCGCATCGGCATCATCAGCTCGCCGACCGGTGCGGTGATTCGCGACATCATCAGCGTGTTCCGCCGCCGTGCGCCGCAGGTTCAACTGACGTTGATTCCGACCGCCGTGCAGGGTCGCGAAGCCACGGCACAAATCGTCCGCGCCCTGAAAATGGCCGATGCCCGCGGCTTTGATGCGTTGATCCTCGCCCGTGGCGGCGGCTCGCTGGAAGACCTCTGGTGCTTCAACGAAGAGGCCGTGGCCCGTGCAGTCGATGCCTGCGTAACGCCGATTGTCAGCGCTGTCGGCCATGAAACCGACGTGTCGATCAGCGACTTTGTCGCCGACGTTCGCGCACCGACGCCCTCCGCCGCCGCCGAGTTGCTCGCACCCGACTCCAGCCATTTGATCCGTCAGGTGGAAAGCCTGCATCGCCGTCTGGTGATGCGCATGCGTGACCGTTTGATGCGTGATCGCCTGCGTCTTGAAGGCATGGCCCGACGTCTGCGTCATCCCGGTGAACGTCTGCGCCAGCAGGCTCAGCGTCTGGATGATCTGGACATGCGCATGCGCCGCGCGTTCGAACGTCATCTGAACACGCGCCGCGAACGCCTGATTCGCCTGGAAACGCGCCTTGCCGGGCAACATCCGGGACGGCAACTGGCGATGCTGCGCCAACGTCTCGACAGTCTCGCCGAACGCCTGCCCCGCGCCATGCGCGAAGGCCTGAAAAACCGCCGTCTGCAATTGCACAGTCAGATGCAGACGCTGCATGTGGTCAGCCCCTTGGCGACCCTCGGCCGTGGTTACAGCATCCTGCTCGACGAGCGCGGCCATGCGATCCGCAACGCCGCACAGACTCACACCGGTCAGCGTCTGAAGGCCAAGCTCGGCGAAGGCGAACTGCAAGTTCGCGTCGAGGACAATCACCTGACGCCCGTCACCCTCTCTTTACTGGACTGATCCATGCCGCGTTTTCTGGCTTCACTGTTTTTGTTGTGCCTGACCTTCAACGCCCACGCCGAAAGTTACATCACCCGGCTGCTGAACAAACCGGTGCCGGGCGGTGTGGCGGTGGTTGATCTGGGCGTTGCCGCTCAAGCGCCAAAAGCCACGTATCAGGGCAAACCGGTGCTGGTGGTGAAAGAGCAGAACAATTGGCTGGCGATTGTTGGCGTGCCGCTGACGGTCAAACCGGGCTCACAGCAGATCAGCAGTGGCGGACGCAATGTGCCGTTCATCGTTGGCAACAAGAAATACCCGGAACAGCGCATCACCCTGAAGAACACCCAGCAGGTCAACCCGAACCCGGCCAACCTCAAGCGCATCGAGGGTGAGCTGGCCGAGCAGATCAAGGCTTACCGCAGCTTCAGCCCGAATACCCCGAGCAATCTGCTGCTGGACAAACCGGTCAACGGGCCGCTGTCGAGCAAGTTCGGCGTACGCCGCTTCTTCAACGGTGAAGAGCGCAATCCCCATGCCGGCCTCGACTTCGCAGTGCCGGCAGGCACACCGATCAAGACTCCGGCGGCGGGCAAAGTGATTCTGACCGGCAACTATTTTTTCAACGGCAACACGGTGTTTGTCGATCATGGCCAAGGCTTTATCAGCATGTTCTGCCATATGTCGAAGATTGATGTGAAGGTCGGCGATCAGCTGGCGCGTGGCGCGGTCGTCGGCAAGGTGGGTTCGACTGGCCGGGCGACCGGACCGCACATGCACTGGAATATCAGCCTGAATGATGCGCGGGTGGATCCGGCGATTTTCATTGGTGCCTTTCAACCTTGAATATGTGTTGAGGCGACCGGCCTCTTCGCGAGCAGGCTCGCTCCCACACTCGATCTTATTAACAACAAAGATCCCCTGTGGGAGCGAGCCTGCTCGCGAAGGCGGCCTGTACAACACCGCAATACTCAATGAATTCCCAAAAAATCAATTGCGCCTCAACCGAACCTCACGCAAAAAACCAGACAATCACCTTTATTACGCACAATAAAATCGCGCAAAACCCCGCTTTTCGAGTATTCCTCTCAATTTTTTTCGACTGCTTGCCATCCTCCCCACCCGCGGTTAGGGTTGAAGGCATGAAAACCTCTCACACCCTTATTCAGCTTCGCCAGCACCGCAGCCTGTGCCTCGTCAGCGCACGACTGCCGGGCTGAATCGCTGCGCCTCGTCCCACGCTTTTCCAAGAACATTCGTTCCACCGGCAGGCCGCCTCTTTTCGGCCCAGACAATAAGGAATTTCCCGATGAGCATGCTCAAAGATCCATCTTCGAAATACCGCGCATTCCCCGTCATCAATCTGCCGGATCGCACCTGGCCGTCGAAAACCATCGATGCCGCGCCGATCTGGTGCAGCTCTGACTTGCGTGACGGCAACCAGTCGTTGATCGAGCCGATGGACGCGGTGAAAAAGCTGCGTTTCTGGAAGACGCTGGTGCAGGTCGGTGTGAAAGAGATCGAAGCTTCGTTCCCGGCCGCTTCGCAAACCGACTTCGACTTCGTGCGTACACTCATCGAAGAAGGCCACATCCCGGACGACACCACCATTCAGGTGCTGACTCAGGGCCGTGAAGACTTGATCGAGCGCACCTTCGAATCCCTGCGCGGGGCGAAAAAAGCCATCGTTCACCTGTACAACGCGACCTCGCCGTCGTTCCGCCGCATTGTCTTCAATCAGGACAAGGACGGTATCAAGGCCATCGCGGTCAACGCCGCCAAGCTGTTCGTCAAATACGCAGCGATGCAGCCGGACACCGAGTGGACTTTCGAATACTCGCCGGAAACCTTCAGCGCCACCGAACTGGAATTCGCCAAGGAAGTCTGTGACGCCGTGATCGAGGTCTGGAACCCGACGCCTGAGCACAAAATCATCCTCAACCTGCCGGCCACCGTTGAATGCGCAACGCCAAACGTCTACGCCGACCAGATTGAGTGGTTCCACCGCAACATCAACCGCCGTGACAGCGTGCTCATCAGTCTGCACACCCACAACGACCGTGGCACTGGCGTGGCCGCCACCGAGCTGGGCCTGATGGCCGGCGCCGATCGCGTCGAGGGCTGCCTGTTCGGCAACGGCGAGCGTACCGGTAACGTCGACCTCGTCACCGTGGCTCTGAACATGTACACCCAGGGCCTCGACCCGCAACTGGACTTCTCTGACATCGACGGCGTGCGCAAAGTCGTCGAAGAGTGCAACCAGATTCAGGTTCACCCACGTCACCCGTACGTCGGCGACCTGGTTCACACCGCATTCTCCGGCTCCCACCAGGACGCGATTCGCAAGGGCTTCGCCCAGCAGAAATCCGACGCGCTGTGGGAAGTGCCGTACTTGCCGATCGACCCGGCCGATATCGGTCGCAGCTACGAGGCGGTGATCCGCGTCAACAGCCAGTCGGGCAAGGGTGGCATCGCCTACTTGCTGGAGCAGGAATACGGCATCAGCCTGCCGCGTCGCATGCAGATCGAGTTCAGCCAGGTCGTGCAGCGTGAAACCGACCGCCTCGGCCTGGAAATGACCGCCAAGCAGATCCACTCGCTGTTGATCAGCGAATACCTGCAAGCCAACACCCCGTACGCGCTGGTCAGCCATCGCCTGCAGGAAGAAAACGGCAACAGCAATGTTGAAGTGGAAGTCGCAAGCAAGGGTCAGGGCGAAACCAACCTGCACTGGCGCGGCAAAGGCAACGGTGCGCTGGAAGCACTGGTGGCCGGCCTGCCGATTCCGGTGGAGATCATGGACTACAACGAACACGCAATCGGTGCGGGCACCAACGCCAAGGCTGCGGCCTACATCGAACTGCGTGTGAACGGCGAGCGCGCGGTACACGGCGTGGGCATCGATGAAAACATCACCACGGCCAGCTTCAAGGCACTGTTCAGTGCACTGAACCGCTCGTTGAGCCAGCCGGAAGCGAAAGCGGCTTAAGCTGTCGCTGAAATGCAAAAGGCCCCGGAGTGCGAACTCCGGGGCCTTTTTTTGCCTGATGGTTTTTTACCGATTTAAAAGCCCCCTTCGCGAGCAGGCTCGCTCCCACAGGAGTCGCGTTTCAAATGTGGGAGCGAGCCTGCTCGCGAAAGCGGCCTGCCCGCCATCGCATCAATATCAGGTGAACTCGAACGTGTCCGCGTCCAGATTCGCCGGGAAGCGCTCGCGATAAGCGGCCAGCGGCGCCGCCTCAAGAACAGCCTTGAACACGCCGTCCGCCTCTCCCGCCGCCAGCAACATCTCGCCCTGGAAATCCAGCACCTGACTGTCTCCGGTGTAGGCGAAGCCCTTGCCGTCGGTCCCCACACGATTTACTGCTGCCACGTAGCAGAGGTTTTCGATAGCTCGCGCAGGTAGCAGACGATTCCAGTGCAGACGCCGAGCCCCCGGCCAGTTGGCGGTGTACAGCAGCAGATCGGTGTCTTGCGCATCACGACTCCACACCGGGAAACGCAGGTCGTAGCAAATCAGCGGACGAATCCGCCAGCCCTTGAGCTCGAACTGCACTTGACGCTCGCCCGGGGTGTAATGGTTGTGCTCGCCGGCCATGCGAAACAGATGACGCTTGTCGTAGTGCAGCACCTCACCATCGGGGCGCGCCCACAGCAGGCGATTGCGATGGCTGCCGTCAGCCGCCTGAATGATCACGCTGCCGGTGATGACCGCATTCAGTTTTGCCGCTTGAGCCTTCAGCCATTTGCTGGTCGGGCCGTTTTCGGCTTCGGCGAGAGTTTCCGACTCCATGGAGAAACCGGTGGTGAACATTTCCGGCAGGATAATCAGATCCGCCCCACGCGCCTGTTCCAGCAACGCGTCGAAGTGCTCAAGGTTGGCCTGACGGTCGTGCCAGGCCAGACTGGTCTGGATCAACGCCAGATTGAGGTCGGGTAACGTACTCAAATCGCGCATAGTTTTGCCGCCGCTTCGCGCAGCGTCTCCTCGCGTTTGGCGAAGCACAGGCGCACGAGGCGCTGGCCTTCAGGTGGGTTCTGATAGAACACCGACACCGGAATACTCGCCACACCGTGTTCGCGGGTCATCCACATCGCCATCTCGACGTCGTTCAAGTCCGGGCGGATCTGCGAGTAATCGACCAGTTGGAAATAGGTACCGGTGACACGAGTGAAGGTGAACCGCGACGGTGCCAGCAGATCGCAGAACAAGTCACGCTTGGCCTGATAGAAACCCGGCAACTCTTCGACGTGCTCAGGATGCTCGGCCATGTAATCGGCCAAGGCGTATTGCAGCGGGGTAACACCGCAGAAACTGACGTACTGGTGCACCTTGCGCAACTCGGCGGTCAGCGCGGGGGGCGCGACGACGTAACCGGTTTTCCAGCCAGTGACGTGGTAGGTCTTGCCAAACGAACTGACCACGAACGCACGCTGATACAGCTCTTCATGGGCCAGCACACTGACATGCGGCACGCCGTCGAACACCAGGTGTTCGTAGACTTCGTCGCTGATCAGGTAGATGTCGCGATCGCGGATCAGTGCCGCCAGTTGATCGAGTTCTGCACGGCTTATCAGGGCGCCGCTCGGATTATGCGGGGTGTTGAGGACGATCATTTTCGTCCGTGGCGTCAGCGCAGCAGCAAGCTTGTCGAAATCGATGGAGAAATTGTCAGGCCGCAGTTGCACATGCACGCAACGACCGCCCGCCAACTCGGTCGCCGGTTCGTAGCTGTCGTAGCACGGATCGAACACGATGACTTCGTCGCCGCTGTGGATAACCGCCTGAATCGCACAGAAGATCGCCTGGGTGGCGCCCGGCGTCACCGTCACTTCGGTGTCGGCATCCACCTTCACGCCGTAGCTGCGAGCGATCTTCGCCGCAATCTGCTCACGCAGTGCCGGCAGGCCGGTCATCGGCGAATACTGGTTATGGCCACTGGCAATGTGCCGACCTACCGCGTCGCGCAAGGACTGCGGGCCGTCGAAATCAGGGAAACCCTGGGACAGGTTGATGGCTCCGGTCTGCGCCGCGAGCTGAGACATCTGCGTGAAAATAGTGATGCCGACATTCGGCAGCTTACTGGTGATCATCGGGGGTTCCCTGCTCAACACCCGGCTCTGACGGCGGCGCGGGAGAGCCCGAGGATAGCCCATCCGGCGCCCATAAAAAAAGGGCGCTCATTTGAGCACCCTTCTTATTGCCGACCCCTGTAGGAGCTGCCGCAGGCTGCGATCTTTTGATCTTGTCTTTAAAGCAAAATCAAAAGATCGCAGCCTGCGGCAGCTCCTACATGAAGTGATGAATCACTTCTTGTCGCGGCGTTTTTTGTCGGCTTTCTTGTGGTGCGACATCAAACGACGCTTCTTGTTGACCTGGCGGTCGGTCAGCGTGGTTTTGTTGCCTTCGTACGGGTTCTCGCCCCCCTTGAACTCGATGCGGATCGGCGTACCGACCAGCTTCAGCACACGGCGATAGGTGTTCTCCAGATAGCGCACATACGACTTCGGCACTTTCTCGATCTGGTTACCGTGGATCACGATGATCGGCGGGTTCGCGCCACCCAGGTGAGCGTAACGCAGCTTGATCCGGCGGTTGTTGACCATCGGTGGCGCGTGCTCGCCAACCGCATCTTCGAGAATCTGGGTCAGACGGTTGGTCGGCCAGCGGGTGACCGCCGACTTGAACGAGTTCTGCACGGAAGCGTAGAGGTTACCCACGCCAGTACCGTGCAGTGCCGAGATGAAGTGGATGTCGGCGTAGTCGACGAAGAACAGTCGACGTTGCAGCTCGACCTTCACGTAGTCGCGCTCGCTCGGCGTCATGCCGTCCCACTTGTTGATCGCGATAACCAGCGCACGACCCGACTCGATGGCGAAGCCCAACAGGTTGAGGTCGTGATCGACCACACCTTCGCGGGCGTCCATCACGAAGATCACCACGTTGGCGTCTTTGATCGCCTGCAGGGTTTTGACCACGGAGAACTTTTCGACTTCTTCGTGGATCTTGCCGCGCTTGCGCACACCGGCGGTGTCGATCAGCGTGTACTTCTCTTCATTCCGTTCGAACGGGATGTAGATACTGTCACGCGTGGTGCCGGGTTGGTCGTAGACGATTACCCGGTCTTCACCGAGCATGCGGTTGACCAACGTCGATTTGCCGACGTTCGGACGGCCGATGATAGCGATCTTGATCCCGTCTTTTTCGCTTGGGCCTGGAATGCGCTTGGCTTCCTCGCCTTCGGCAACGATCTCTTCCTCTTCGCCTTCAGCAGGCTCGTCATCATCACGCGGGAAATCGCCCAGGGCGGCTTCCAGCAATTGAGTGATGCCGCGACCGTGAGCACCCGCGATCGGAATCGCGTGGCCCATACCCAGCGGGGCGAACTCGGCGCGGGCCATTTCCGGGTCGATGTTGTCGACCTTGTTGGCAACCACGTGGGAACGCTTGTTACGTTTGCGCAGGTGCTCGGCGATCATCTGGTCGGCGGCGGTAAAACCGGCCTTGGCATCTACCAGGAACAGCACAACATCTGCTTCTTCAATGGCCAGCAGCGACTGCTCGGCCATTTTTTCGTCCATACCGTGCTCGTCACCGGAGATACCGCCGGTGTCGATCAGAATGTAAGAACGCCCTTGCCACTTGGCCTCACCGTACTGGCGATCA
>NZ_JBIUWQ010000018.1:98826-102502 GCF_044743525.1 Pseudomonas sp. NPDC087598
TCGCCGACGAAGGCGTCGCGAGTCCGGGTCAGGCGGTTGAACAAGGTGGATTTGCCGACGTTCGGTCGGCCCACCAGGGCGATTACGGGAACCATGCGGCTCTCCACTTCGTTATTTCAGAAAATACAAAAGCCGCTGCGAGGCAGCGGCTGGTGCTCGGGGCAACGCCTGATAGCGCTGCAAGCCCCGAAAATCCGGGGCCGCCTGGGGGTTTAACCCCAAGCATAGTTGTTACTTGATGGTCAGGGCTTCCAGTTTGCCGCTGTTGCCATACACATAAATCGTGTCACCCACCACCAGCGGACGGGCACGCAGGCCATCGCTGTCGATGCGCTCACGGCCGACGAAACGACCGTCAACCTGACTCAGCAGGTGCAGATAACCTTCCAGGTCACCCACTGCAACATAGCTGGAGAACACTTCCGGAGCCGACAGTTGACGGCGAGCCAGCGAATCGTTGCTCCACAAGGCTGTGGTGGAACGTTCGTCGACGCCTTCAACGGTGCCCGAAGACAAGCTCACGTAGACACTGCCGAAACCCTGGGCAATACCGGCGTAGCTCGACGCATCGCGCTGCCAGAGTTGACGACCGCTTTCCAGATCCAGTGCCGCCACGCGACCCTGATAGCTGGCAACGTACAGCGTGCCGCCGGACAACAGCAGACCGCCGTCGATGTCGACCACGCGCTCCAGTTCCGAACGACCCTGTGGAATCGCGATCCGTTGTTCCCAGACCGGCACGCCGTTGGAAATGTCCAGAGCGACCACTTTACCGGTCGACAGGCCAGCCACCGCGAGGCGGTTGGTTACCAGCGGAGCACTGGTGCCACGCAGGGTCAGAACGGCAGGCGTGCTGTCATACACCCAGCGCTGAGTACCGGTGGAAGCATCCAGACCGATCAGACGATCGTCCTGAGTCTGCACCACCACCACGTCGCCGTTGTTGGCCGGCGGCGCGAGGACTTCGCTGGTCACGCGAGCACGCCACTTCTCTTCACCGTTGACGGTGTCCAGAGCAACGACTTCGCCTTGCAGCGTGCCAACCAGAACCAGACCGTAACCTACGCCAACGGCGCCGGAGACAGGCAGTTCAAGATCTTTTTTCCACTTCACGTCGCCATTGCTGCGATCCATGGCCATCACGATGCCCGTTACGTCGGCAGCGTAGATGGTGTCACCGTCAACTGCCGGTACCAGCATGTTGTAGGTTTCGCCCTGACCGTCACCGATCGAACGACTCCACTGCTTGTGCAGAACCACTTCTTCTTTGAAGTCGGTCAGTTCGGCCGGTGGCAATTCTTTTTTACTGTTGCTGCTGCAACCCGCGGCCAGAAGGGCCAGAGCCAGCAATGCTGCATGCTTCCAACGGATCACGTCACGCATCCCCTTTGGCCAGGTCGTCGAGCTTGATTTGAAGGCCACCGACCGCCGCTTCATCCGACAGTGCCGCCTTGGCTTTTTGATACGCCTTGTTCGCGTCATCGGTACGGCCCAGCTGTACCAGCAGGTCGCCCTTGAGTTCTTCGCGAGTGGCCAGGAACGCTTTATCGGCGTCGCCGTCGAGCAGTTTCAGGGCGTCTTCGGCCTTGTTCTGCGCGCCGAGCACCTGCGCCAGACGCTGACGGGCGATTTCGCCCAGCGCCGGGTTGGCCGGTTTGTCGACGATGGTTTTCAATTCGGTCGCGGCGTCGTCCAGCTTGCCGGCGTCAACTGCAACCTTGGCCACGAACAGGCTGCCGTACTGCGCGTAGGCAGAACCGCCAAACTCGCTGTTGAGCTTGCCGGCAAGATCCGCAACACGGGCAACATCAGGCTTGCCGTCAGGCGTCAGCGTGGTTTCCAGCAATTGCTGATAGAGCACCGAGGCGCCTTGCGACTGGTTGCTCTGATACTTGTGATAAGCCTGCCAGCCGAACACGATGACCAGCGCCAACAGGCCGCCGGTGACCAGAGGTTTGCCGTTGCGTGTCCACCAGTCCTCAAATCCGCCAACTGTTCGTCTTCGGTACTCGACACCCCAATACTCCTTAATCGCTAAATCGGCTGTTTAGACAGCTTCAACCCTGCACGACGCAGGTGGCCAGGTGAGCGGCGAGCGCATCCCAGGCAATGCTTTGTTGTTCGCCCTGGCCACGCAGGGGTTTGAAACCTACCACTTGCTGGGCCATTTCGTCGTCACCGAGGATCAGTGCGTACAGCGCACCGCTCTTGTCGGCCTTCTTGAACTGGCTCTTGAAGCTGCCGGCGCCGGCATTGACTTGCAGGCGCAGGTTTGGAAGTTGATCGCGAACACGTTCAGCCAGGGCCAGACCGGCCAGCTCGGCTTCTTCACCGAAGGCGCAAAGGTAAACATCGACCTGACGGGAGATTTCTTCCGGGATCTGCTCAAGGGTTTCGAGCATCAACACCAGACGTTCGATACCCATGGCGAAACCGACGCCAGTGGTTGGCTTGCCGCCCATCTGCTCGACCAGACCGTCGTAACGGCCGCCCGCGCACACAGTCCCTTGGGCACCAAGCTTGTCGGTGACCCATTCGAAAACGGTTTTGCTGTAGTAATCGAGGCCACGCACCAGTTTCGGGTTGAGCACGTAAGGAATGCCGACGGCATCCAGACGAGCCTTCAGGCCTTCGAAGTGGGCACGGGATTCGTCATCGAGGTAGTCAGCCATCTTCGGCGCATCGACCAGCACGGCCTGAGTGTCGGCATTTTTGGTGTCGAGCACACGCAGCGGGTTGGTTTTCAGACGACGCTGGCTGTCTTCGTCGAGCTTGTCGTGGTGCGCCGAGAGGTACTCGACCAGCGCTTCACGATAACGACCACGGGACTCGCTGGTGCCGAGGCTGTTGAGTTCGAGTTTGACCGCATCACGAATGCCCAGCTCGCCCCACAGGCGCCAGGTCATGATGATCAGTTCGGCGTCGATGTCCGGACCGTCGAGGTTGAACACCTCCAGACCGATCTGGTGGAACTGGCGATAACGGCCTTTCTGCGGGCGCTCGTGGCGGAACATCGGGCCGATGTACCAAAGCTTCTGCACCTGACCACCGCCGGTGATGCCGTGTTCGAGCACAGCGCGCACGCACGCGGCAGTGCCTTCCGGACGCAGGGTCAGGGAGTCGCCGTTGCGGTCTTCGAAGGTGTACATCTCTTTTTCGACGATGTCGGTCACTTCACCGATGGAGCGTTTGAACAGCTCGGTGAATTCGACGATCGGCATGCGGATCTGCTTGTAACCGTAGTTATCCAGCAGGCGCGCAACGGTGCTCTCGAAATAGCGCCACAGCGGGGTCTGCTCGGGCAGGATGTCGTTCATGCCACGAATGGCTTGCAGAGACTTGCTCACTTTAAATCCTTAAATTCGTTCGGCTTTCAGTCAGGCTCAGCCGCGCGCGATAACCGCTGCGTCAGCTTCGACCTTTTCGGCCGCTTTCTCGCGGATCAGCCTTTCCAGCTCGTCCACCAGATTGTCATTCGTCAGTTTCTGCGACGGCTTGCCGTCGATGTAAATCAGGTTTGGCGTGCCGCCAGTCAAGCCGATATGGGCTTCCTTGGCTTCACCGGGGCCGTTGACCACACAACCGATCACCGCGACATCCAGCGGCACCAGCAGGTCTTCAAGGCGCCCTTCCAGCTCGTTCATGGTCTTGACCACAGCGAAGTTCTGCCGCGAGC
>NZ_JBIUWQ010000018.1:102512-105562 GCF_044743525.1 Pseudomonas sp. NPDC087598
CAGATGCAAAGACTTGAGAATGTCGAAACCGACCTTCACTTCCTCGACCGGGTCGGCCGCCAGCGAGATGCGGATAGTATCGCCAATCCCCTCGGCGAGCAGCATACCTAGGCCCACGGCGGATTTCACTGTGCCCGAACGCAATCCACCGGCTTCGGTGATGCCCAGGTGCAGCGGCTGGACGATTTCTTTCGCCAGCAAGCGGTAGGCTTCGACGGCCATGAACACGTCGGAGGCCTTCACGCTGACCTTGAAGTCCTGGAAATTCAGGCGTTCGAGGTGTTCGACGTGGCGTAGAGCGGACTCGACCAGCGCCGCTGGAGTCGGCTCGCCGTATTTCTTTTGCAGGTCTTTTTCCAGGGAACCGGCGTTGACGCCGATGCGAATCGGAATCCCGCGATCACGCGCGGCATCGACCACGGCACGCACGCGGTCTTCACGACCGATGTTGCCCGGGTTGATTCGCAGGCAGTCCACACCCAGTTCGGCTACGCGCAAAGCGATCTTGTAGTCGAAATGAATGTCGGCAACCAGCGGCACCTTGACCAGTTGCTTGATTTTGCCGAACGCCTCGGCGGCGTCCATGTCCGGTACCGATACGCGGACGATGTCGACGCCAGCGGCTTCCAGACGATTGATCTGCGCAACGGTGGCAGCAACATCATTGGTGTCGCTGTTGGTCATGCTCTGCACAGCGATCGGCGCATCGCCGCCCACCGGCACGTTGCCGACCCAGATCTTGCGCGAAACGCGACGTTTGATTGGAGATTCGCCGTGCATGACTTATTGACCCAACTTCAGGCGAGCAGTCTCGCCACTGGTGAACGGAGCGACATCGACCGGCTGGCCGTTGTAGCTGACCTGCGCGCCACGGGCATAGCCCAGACGCACGGCAAATGGTGGCTTGCCGGCAACCGCCAGGCTGTCGCCTTTACGCTTGAGACCACTGAATAGAACCTTGCCGCTGCCGTCGCTGACCTGGGTCCAGCAATCGGCAACGAATTGCACCGACACCTGGCCTTGACCCGCCACTGGAGCGGCTGCGACAACAGCAGGAGCGCCGACCGCCGGGGCCACTGGTGCTGTGATAGTCGGCGCTGGCGTGTTCGGAACAGTTGGGGCCCGGGTAGCCGGTGTTGCAACAACCGGGGCAGGCGTATGAACCGGGGCTGCGGGCGTTGCGCTCGGAGCAGCTGGAGCAACTGGTGCAGTTGCTGGCGCAGCAGGCTCGGCACCGGTCGATTCAGCGGTGGTTTCCGACTGCGGCAGCGCCAGCGCTGTAGCGCCTTCGGCCTGACCTTCGGCAACGGCCTGATCTTCCGGCTCGTCGATCGGGTGAATCTGCGTGGTGCCATCGGCGCCTTCGACTTCGACGTGCTCCGGGGCCAGCGTGGTCAAGTCTTTGCTACGCAGCGAGGTCTGATCCTGCCACCAGACGAAACCGCCGCCGATGACTGCGATCAGCAACAACAGGCTGACGATCCGCAAAATAGTGTGGGACACCCGCACCGGCTCTTCGATACGGCCCAGCGCATGGACGTTGCTGCCCTGGGAATCGGTGCCGGTGGACTGGTCGAACTGCTGAACCAGAACGGTCTGGTCCATACCGAGCAACTTGGCATAGGCGCGAATATAACCGCGAGCGAAGGTATGCCCCGGCAGCTTGTCGAAAGCGCCGGTTTCAAGATTGCTCAGGGAGGTCACGGTGAGGTTGAGCTTGAGGGCCACTTCGGCCAGCGACCAGCCATTGCTTTCGCGGGCCTGGCGCAGGGTCTCACCGGGGTTAACGCGATTCGCTGCTACAACTTCGGGATGCGCCGCTTTCATCATTGCTCCGACAGGTATTGCTGATATTCCGGCGTACCGGGATAGAGTCGTTTTAATTGCAGGCCGTAACTGGCGGCCTTGTCGCGATCTTCAAACACTTTTGCCAGCCGAACGCCGAGCAATAGACTACGTGCATTTTGCTCGGTAAGCAGGCTGAAACGGTCGTAATAGTCACGCGCGGGCACATAATGCCTGTCTTCGAAGGACAACTCAGCCATTTCCAGCAGTGCACGCGGTTGTTGACGGTTCAAACGCAGAGCCTTTTCCAGCTGCTGCTGCGCCAACTCACGCTGCCCCAGCTTTGATGCGGTCATGCCGAGGTTCTCGAACACACGCGAACGCTCAGGATACAGGGTATCGGCGGCGGCCTGTTCAAAACGCTCGTAGGCTTCCTTGTAACGCTGTTCTTCGTAGAGAAAACTGCCGTAGTTGTTGAGGATGCGCGCATCGGCGGGACGGGAGGACAAGGCTTTGCGGAAATGCTCGTCGGCCAGTTTCGGCTCCATCTCGGCCTGAAACACCAGGCCGAGGGCGGCATTGGCGTCGGGATCGGAGCTATCCAGATCCAGTGCCTTCTTCAGCGGCACCTTGGCCCGCTCGGTCATGCCCTGCTGCAAATACCCCAGCCCCAACTGCACATACGCAGCCCGCGCTTCATCGCGGCCCTTGCTGGTCTTCATCGGGTTGTAGTCACCCGACAGGACACAACCAGCACTCAGGCTGGCCAACAGCAACAGCAGCGCAAAGCGCAGGGACATAGAGATCCTCTCTTAATTAGTGTTCGCGGCGTTCTGTGCCAGATCGCTGTCGGCGCTCAATTCACGCACGGCGATGTAACGTTCGCTGCGACGGGTGCGATCCAGCACCTGCCCTACCAATTGACCACAAGCGGCGTCGATATCTTCACCACGAGTGGTGCGGACAGTGACGTTGAAACCGGCCTGATGCAACTGATCCTGGAACCGGCGGATAGCATTGTTGCTCGGCCGCTCGTACCCGGAGTGCGGGAACGGGTTGAACGGGATCAGGTTGATCTTGCACGGAATGTTCTTCAGCAGCTCGATCATTTCCACCGCATGCTCAACTTTATCGTTGATGTCCTTGAGCAAGGTGTACTCGATGGTCAGCACACGCTTCTCGCCAAGGGCGGACATGTAGCGCTGGCACGACTCGAGCAGCATCTTAAGCGGATATTTCTTGTTGATCGGCCGCAATTGGTTAGG
>NZ_JBIUWQ010000019.1:0-9654 GCF_044743525.1 Pseudomonas sp. NPDC087598
AATCACACTGAAAAACAGAAGTACTACAATAACATTAATTTAGTCCTTACGACGACGGAACTTGATGATGCGGACTTTATCGTGACGACCTTGGGAGATCACTTCAGCCACAACAGTAGCGCCAGCAACAACTGGAGCGCCGATGTTTACGTCGTCGCCATTGGCAACCAACAGAACGCGATCAAAGGTAACGGATTCGCCGGTAGCGATTTCCAGTTTTTCGATCTTCAGGTATTCACCTGGGGCGACTTTGTACTGCTTGCCGCCAGTAACGATTACTGCATAAGACATGGTATTTCTCCGATAATCCTGCTCACCCAGCTCTTTATAAGAAGAGGTATTGGCTGGCATGGCTGCATGGGGCTGGAAGGCCCACTTGCAATTGCGTAAGGCAGGTGCTGCCCAGGAAGTTCAGGGTGCGCGATTGTACGCAAGGCGCCGCAGGCTTGCAAGTAGCCGTCCATCGCGCCTTGACAGGTCTGGACGGGGGTCCTAGCATGCCGCGCAACCCTTCTGGAGCGACTCTCGCTGATGCAACCCCAAGCTTTCTACCGCGCGGTGGCGGACGATTTTAGCGCCGTCGACGGCATCATCAAGAAGCAGCTGACTTCCCGAGTGCCGCTGGTATCGAAAATCGGCGATTACATCACCTCGGCCGGTGGCAAACGTCTGCGTCCTTTATTAGTGTTGCTGTGTGGCAAGGCCCTGGGTCGCGAAGGCGACGACATGCGCCTGCTGGCCGCCACCATCGAATTCCTGCACACCGCGACCTTGCTGCATGACGACGTCGTCGACATGTCCGGCATGCGCCGTGGCCGCTCGACCGCCAACGCCATGTGGGGCAACGCCCCGAGCGTGCTGGTCGGCGACTTCCTGTACTCGCGCTCGTTCGAGATGATGGTCGAACTGGGCTCGATGCCGGTCATGAAGATCCTGTCCCAGGCCACACGCATTATCGCTGAAGGCGAAGTGCTGCAGTTGTCCAAGGTGCGTGACGCCAGCACCACCGAAGAAACCTACATGGAAGTCATCCGCGGCAAGACCGCTATGCTCTTCGAAGCCTCGACCCACAGTGCCGCTGCATTGGCCGGTGCCAGCGCCGAGCAGAGCGAAGCCCTGCGTACCTTCGGTGATCACCTCGGCGTGGCGTTCCAGTTGGTCGACGACCTGCTTGACTACAAGGGCGACGCCGAAACCCTGGGCAAGAACGTCGGTGACGATCTGGCCGAAGGCAAACCGACCCTGCCGCTGATTTACACCATGCGCGAAGGCACGCCTGAACAGGCAGCTCTGGTACGTCAGGCGATTCAGAAAGGCGGGATCGAAGATCTGGAAAGCATTCGCATCGCCGTGGAAGCTTCCGGCTCGCTGGAATACACCGCGCAACTGGCCCGTGATTACGTGGCCCGTGCGATCAAGTGCCTCGACGCACTGCCAGCCAGCGAATACCGTGATGCACTGGTTGAGCTGAGCGAGTTTGCGGTCGCGCGTACGCACTGATCACCACGCGCAAATCAAGGGCCGCAGCCTTCTCCGAAGCCTGCGGCTTTTTGTTGCCTGCCCGCTCGCCGCTAAAACCTTATACAATGTGCGACTTTTAGCGATCCACATCCCAAGGAGCCTTAGTGAGCACGTTGCCACCCTGCCCGAAATGCAATTCCGAATACACCTACGAAGACGGCGCCCAACTGATCTGCCCGGAGTGCGCCCACGAGTGGTCGGCCAATGGCGAAGCCGAAGTGGCCTCTGACGATGCAGTGAAGAAAGACTCGGTCGGCAATGTCCTGCAAGACGGCGACACCATCACCGTGATCAAGGATCTGAAGGTCAAGGGCACCTCGCTGGTGGTCAAGGTCGGCACCAAGGTCAAGAACATCCGCCTGTGCGATGGCGACCACGACATCGACTGCAAGATCGACGGTATCGGCCCGATGAAACTCAAATCCGAGTTCGTCAGAAAAGTCTGAACCTGTTGTCATCCATCCCGCGCCCGACGTGGGATGGAGTTCCACCCTCCCCGCTTTCCCCCAGCCAATCCACGCGATAGCCATACGCCAGCCGTTTTGACCTTACGCAATCTTTACCCGCAAAAATTCACAATCAGCCAATAGGCACTTGCTATTTGATGAATAAGAATTATTCTCATTGAAACCTTTCAAGGAGATGAGAACCATGACTTATTTGATCGACGCTTGGCTGGATCGCCCACACCCGTACCTCAGAATCCTCCATCGGGAAACCGGTGAAGTCTGTGCGGTGCTTGAAGAAGAGGCCTTGCATGAGTTGCAGGATCAGGGGGATCTGGACGTCAGCAGCCTGAATTCCAGTGAGCCGCTGGTGCTCAAGGAGCTGGTGCGCAATCTGTTCCTGTTCTGCTACGCCCGAGCGTTGCGCCCGACCAGCGAACTGCATCACAAGATCGAGGTATGAAGTGCCGAAGGTACTGTGGGAGCGAGCCTGCTCGCGAAAGGGTGTATCAGGCAACTGCAGAGTTGTCTGAGAAAATGCCTTCGCGAGCAGGCTCGCTCCCACATTGTTAGCCTGTCACAGGGACAGACCAGGTCTTACAGAACGTCGAGCAGCTCGACGTCGAACACCAAAACGCTGTGCGGCGGGATGCTGCCAACGCCTTGCGCGCCGTAAGCCAGTTCGCTCGGCACGTACAGACGCCATTTGCTGCCGGCATTCATCAGTTGCAGGGCTTCGGTCCAGCCAGGGATCACGCCGCCAACCGGGAATTCTGCAGGCTGGCCGCGCTCGTAGGAGCTGTCGAACACGGTGCCGTCGATCAGCGTGCCGTGGTAGTGAGTACGCACTTGGTCTTCACGGGTCGGCTTGGCGCCTTCACCTTGAGTCAGCACTTCGAATTGCAGGCCGGAAGCCAGAGTGGTGATGCCATCACGCTTGGCGTTTTCAGCCAGGAAGGCCAGGCCTTCGCCAGCAGCGGCTTCGGCTTTGGCAGCTGCTTCGGCTTGCATGATTTCGCGGATAACCTTGAAGCTGGCGGACATTTCTTCCTGACCCACACGGCTTTCCTTACCGGCGAAAGCGTCGGTCAGGCCTGCCAGGATGGCGTCCAGGCTAACACCCGGTGGCGGGTTGTCGCGCAGCTGGTCACCCAGCTGACGGCCAATACCGTAGCTGACGCGGGTTTCGTCGGTGGACAGATTTACTTCGGACATGACACTGCTCCGCTGTGCGGACGGCCACAAGACTTGCCGTGCGTGCACAGCGCGTCCCGGCGCGCCCGGAACCAAAAGGGCGAGCAGACTAGCACAGATGCCAGACCTGTGGCGCGCCGGGCCTACAGGGCCGAGCGCCAGGCGAGCGGCAGTTTCAGGCTTTCCTCGCCACTGGCGCCGAGGCCGCACATTTCATCATGTACCGAGGTGTGTACCAGGTTGAACGGCAACACCGGGAAGCGGTGCAATAAATCCCGCGCGTGCTCGACCGAGCGCAGCGTCAGCATGTTGCCCTTGAAATCACTTAACGGGTACGCCGTGCCATGCATTCGCGCTTCGAGCAGGTAAATCCCGCCTTCCATGGAAATCAGGTTCAGCTCATCAACCTTCCTGGCGAAGGCAAACAAACTTAACTCTTGCAGGTTCATGAACGCACCTCACGCAGTGGCGAGCCAAGACATCTACAGGGATATGCCCGCACGCAACAAAGCACAAGCCACAAACGACACCGCCCGTCTGTTTCGCAACAGACGGGCGGTTCTTTTGCAGCGATCAAAGAGTGATCAGTGCTTGGTGACCTTGTCCAGATAACCCATTGCGCAGGCCGAGAGAACGAAGGTCATGTGAATGATCACGTACCACTTCAAGTGCTCGGGATCGACATTCTTGGCATCCATGAAAATCCGCAACAGGTGGATCGAGGAGATCGCCACGATCGAGGCTGCCACTTTCATCTTCAGCGACGAAGAATCCATGGTGCCCAGCCAGTTGAGCTTTTCCTTGCCTTCATCGATGTCCAGTTGCGAGACGAAGTTCTCGTAGCCGGAAATCATCACCATGACCAGCAAGCCGCCCACCAGCGCCATATCGATCAGCGACAGCAGCACCAGAATCAGATCCGATTCAGCCATCGAGAACACATTGGGAATGACGTGGAAAACTTCCTGGAAGAATTTCAGCGCCAGCGCCAGCAACCCGAGGGAGAGCCCGAAGTAGATCGGCGCCAGCAGCCAGCGCGAGGCATACATTGCGTTTTCGATAAAGCGTTCCATTGAATCTCACACAAGGGGGGTGGTAATCGGCGGCGAGTATACCAGCCACCTGTGACACCCAGAAACTGCCCGAAAATCCGCCACCTGCGCGTGTGTGGCATTTTTTTTCTGCTAGTGTCCAAACCATTGACAGCTCAGCGACAGCGGACAGGACGAGTGGAAATGGATGTGCGATTGCCGATAACGATTGCCGGAATTTGCTTGACCCTGCTCCTCGGCGGCTGCTCGCCAGGTGACGAGAAGCACGCGGTCAGCCTGGAAGAAAAGACCGCAAAGTTCGAACAGTCTCTCGATGCCATCAGCGATCCGAAGCTCAAGGACGCCGTCACCGAACTCGGCGGTTCGCTGCTGTTGCTTGAACGCGCCCAGCTCAAACTCGACAGCATTGCGGTAAAAACCGAATACGGCGAAGACGCCCTCGGCATCCTCAAGCACTACCCTGCCCCGCAGGCGCTGGTCGATACCTTCATCAATGGCCTGTTCGTGCTGCACAAGGACGCCAGCTCCGACTACCTCACGGATCTGCAACCGGTCTTCCCGTTCAATCTCAACATTCCCGGTGGCTTCCTGTTTCCCCATGGCGTGGAATGGCAGTCGGTCACCCTGAGCAACAAGCGCGTCATTGCCTACCAGCCGGAGTGGTCGGAAACCGACCCGGGCATTCAGCTAAGCCCCTCAAGCTCCAACGTCACCAATCCCGATGACCTGACCGTGACCTACCCGTTCATCGACGGTCTCGACGTGGACAAGAAAACCCAGCCACAACCGGTGAGCCTGCAAGGCAAAGTGGAAGTGATCGCGCCGCGACGTCTGTTCAGTTTCGATCTGAGTAAAAACGATGTCGGTCAGACGCGTACCGATGACAACCTCAGCGTCAAAGTGCTGAAACTGGAAAAGAACTATGCCGAGGTCGAATTCAGCAACAGCCTGCCGCTGGCTGCGGAAGTCGCCGACGCCCAGCTCAATCCGCTGATCGTTCAGGCCCGTGACGCGACCGGGCAATATCTGGTGCGTGCCGGCTCGATCAACGAGAGCCCGGAGCAAGTGTCCTTCTACGAAAAACAACTGGCACACCTGCAACAGCAGAAGACCTGGAGCGAGGCGCTGGAAAAACAGCTCGGCGACGAGCAGCAAGCCTTTGAACAACAACACCCGCGCCGCTACAACAAGGTCTATTTCAACGGCCCGATCGAAACGCTGGAAGTCAGCGTGCTCGACTTCTCGTCAGTGACCGTGACCCGCAAAACGCTGGACCTGCCCGTTCGCGCGTTTCAACAGCACACGACGGAAAAAGCCATTCAACCGCTGGATCTGCCGGTGGTGGTGTATGACGATCTGGCCGTGAACTGGCTCAAAGGCGCAAGCCTTACCGAAGAGCAGTTGAAGGCCGGTATCCGTACCCATCAATCGGTAGAAGACCCAAGCGCCGCGCGTATCGAATTTTCCCATCGCCGCACATTCAACGATGAGCTGCTTGGCGATGACTTCAATCCCGGTGAAAGTCCGGTGACGTTCTTCACTGAAAAACGCAGCGGCAAACTCGATGAACCCATCGAACTGCCGCCCGAGGCTTATAAGGTTGATCCGTTGCGAGCGACGATCACCTACGATTTGAATCTGTTCCCGGAAACCCCGGCAATCGCCGTGGGCTCGATGCCGCTGTTTCTTGCAACGGTCGACAAGAAATCCTACGACGCCAAGTCTCTGCCAAAAGGCCTGGAGATCAAGAACAACACGTTGGTGGTGGACCTGAAACTGTTCCCCGCCAACGAGTGGCGATTCTTCGTCAAGGACGACAGCGGCAATTACCTGAAGCAGATTCTTTCGGTCAGCCACGATGCGAGCGCGGAAGGCCCGGCGCTGTTTGGCGTGCATTACTTTTATGGCCATCCAACACACGTGGAGACCTATCAGCGAACCGACCTCGCCACTGTGCAATACGGCTTTGAGGTCAAACTCGATAAGGCGTCGTTGCCTGAGACTGCGCCTTGAAGAGCACAGTCAAAAGATCGCAGCCTGCGGCAGCTCCTGCAGGGGTACGCGTTAATTGAGGCTGCGGCCTCGGCCACCATTGATTTGCCGTAGCTGGGCTTGCAGGTGCAGGCTCCAGATCTGCGGATCATCGGCCAACTGATAGCCGTGCATCGTCAGGCTCTCAACGATAGTGTCAAGGATTGACTCGGCGGCGATCGGTCCGTGGAACGGGCCCTGGGCTTTGATGGCGGAAGGTTGTTCGCCAGCCATGCCGGCAGCGAAGAGCAGAGTCCACATGCCGTTATCGCCGGCCAATGGTTTGATGGCGCATTCGATGCGGGTCACAAGACCCAAGCATTGACGGGTGAGGCAGAGGTTGCGCGACATGGCGGCGACCCTCGGTGAAGCTGGTATTCAGCCCTCACGGGAGGACTGGCTCGATCCAGTGATACTGTCGATATCCTTGAGCTGAGAATAGAAGAAAAGTCCGCCGCGCAAGCCGGATAGAACCAAAAGGCGCCGAATGGTCATTGTGTGAATATTGGCGCCAGAGTGATGGCACATTTCCCGAAGATCACTGCAAAAACAATCTGTAAAAACACTGTGGGAGCGAGCCTGCTCGCGAATGCGGAGTATCAGGCAACTTATTTGTCATCTGATACACCGCTTTCGCGAGCAGGCTCGCTCCCACAGTTTTTACTGCGTTCAGGCTTAGGCCGGTTTGGCTTCGGCCAAGGCTTCCTGCGCCAACTCCTTCTCGGCTTCCTTGAGGTCTTCTTCGCTGATCATTTCGGCGATGTCGCGCAAGCGCTCGACCACCCGTGCGTTAATGCTGCCTTCAGGGAATTCGCCCTCCTCGTTCGGCGCACCCGCGGGTTCGCCGACCAGCAGACTCAACGCCTCATCAGCCTGACGCACCGCATAAACGTGGAATTGCCCGGCGCGCACCGCCGCCAGCACTTTCTCGTCGAGCATCAGCGTGGCCACGTTGGCTTGCGGAATGATCGCGCCCTGCTCGCCCGTCAAACCGCGTGCCTCGCAGAGACGGAAGAAACCTTCGATCTTCTCGTTGACCCCGCCGACCGCCTGCACTTCACCGAACTGGTTGATCGAACCGGTGATCGCAAAGCACTGCTTGAGCGGGGTCTTCGACAGCGCCGAAATCAGCGTGCAGGCCTCGCCCAGCGACGCACTGTCGCCATCGACGTAACCGTAGGATTGCTCCAGCGCGATGCTCGCGGAAATCGCCAGCGGGAATTCCTGGGCGTAACGGCTACCCAGATAACCGGTGAGGATCATCACGCCTTTGGAGTGGATTGGCTGGCCGAGATTGACCTCACGCTCGATGTCGACGATGCCGCTGCCGCCCGGGTACACCGTGGCGGAAATCCGCGCCGGCACACCAAACGCCGAGTCGCCGACCTCAAGCACGGTCAGGCCGTTGCACTTGCCAACAGCCGCGCCATCGGTGTCGATCAGAATGATCCCGGCGAGCATGTCGTCGAGAATCCGCGCCGACACACGACCAGTGCGGGTGGCTTTGGCTTTCAGCGCTCGTTCGATATGACCGGCATCGGTCATTTCATCGCCGGCCAGATGACGGATGAAATCCGCTTCGCTGACCAGTTGGAACAGATCGCCAATACGCGCCGACAACCGCCCCTGGTACTCGGCAAGACGTGCACTGTAAGTCGCCAGACGCGCCACCGCATCGGCGGTCAGCGGCGCCATGCCTTCTTCCGAAGTCCGGGTTTTCAACAGCTGGGCGAATTGCTCCAGGCTCTCGTCGACCATCGGGATGTCTTCGTCGAAATCGACCAGAACGCGGAACATCTCCTGGAAGTCCGGATCGAGATCTTGCAGCGTGTAGTACAGCGACCGCGCACCGATGATGATGACTTTGACCTGCAACGGAATGTGCTGCGGGTTGAGCGTCACCGTGGCGAAACGGCCCATCTCGCCCAGCGGCGATTCCATTTTCAGCTTGCGCGATTGCAGGGCGCGTTTGAGCGCATCCCAGACAAACGGCTCGCTGAGCATTTTTTCCGCTTCAAGGATCAGGAAACCACCGTTGGCGCGGTGCAACGCACCCGGACGCAACTGACGATAAGTGGTGTAGAGCGCGCCCTGATCGGTGGTGTATTCGATGCGGCCGAACAGGTTTTCATACGTCGGGTGCGGCTCGAATACCACCGGCGCACCACCGCTGGCCGGATGACCGACCACCAGGCTCGGCGCGTATTGCTCTTCCAGCAACTTGCGCGCGACGGCGTCGGTCTTGCTGTCGTCAACCAGTTGCTCGACCACGGTTTTCAGCAAATAGACTTGTACCGCTTGCAGGTAACCGCAGACCGCAGCGTTCTCGGCGTACTTCTCCGACAGCGGCGACAGCAACGGCTGCAAGGCCAGCGTGATGGTTTCTTCGTTGAGCGAACGCAGTTGATTGTTCGACTCGCGTTTCCACTGCGGCAGGCTGGCGAGTTCTTCGTTCAGGCGCTCTTCGAGGCCGGAGATGTCTTCGTGGAAACGCTCGCGATCAGCTTCGGGCAGTTGGGCGAATTCGGCTTCGTCCAAGGCTTTGCCATCGAGCATCGGCGTGAAGGCAATGTTGCTGCTGTCGCGGTACAGGGCGACGTCTTTTTCCAGGGCCAGACGCTCGATGATGTCGAGGGCCTTGTCGTAGCGCTGATTGAAAGCGCGGTCGATGGCGCTTTTTTTCTGCTGGTAGGACGGGTGCTCGAATACCGCCGGAAAAGTCGCCAGCAGGTTATCGATCAAACCGTTGATGTCACCGATGAACGCGCCGGCAGTGCCTGAAGGCAACTCCAGGGCGCGGGGCTCGCGTGGCTCGTCGAAGTTGTTGACGTAGACCCAGTCGGCCGGGGTCTGCAGGCGTTTGCCTTCAGCCTTCAGGTAGCGTTTGACGAACGAAAAGCGACCGGTACCGGGTTCGCCCATGACAAAGACGTTGTAACCGGGGCGTGGCATCGCCACACCGAACTGCAAGGCTTCGACCGCGCGTTGCTGGCCGAGCACACCGCGAAAGGGCTCCAGATCATTGGTGGTAGTGAAGCTGAACTGTTCAGCGGAAAACGGACGGGTCAGCGCTTCAGGCGCTAGACGCAAGCTGGCAGCGACAGGATCAGGCATCGGGCTTCCTTAACAATCAGGCGGGGCAGATAGCGGCATTCTGGCGCTGCCCGTGCCCCACTGGCAAGGCGCGCCATGTGACAAAGCATAGACAACTCGCCCGCTGCGCAGCAGCCCCCCGGAAACCGGGCTTATGACCGAATCTTTTGTAAAAAATCACGGAACTGCGGGAACGTGCCTAAACTCCAAACTGCGCGGCTGGAACTAATACCGGCCCACTGGCTTCGTTTGGGTCTGTTTCGTACAGAGCTTGGGGGGCCAGAACCCTGTCCATTGGTATGCACACAAAGAGAACA
>NZ_JBIUWQ010000019.1:9664-15336 GCF_044743525.1 Pseudomonas sp. NPDC087598
GGATTCGGCTCGGTACTCTCTTCACCGCTGTATCCATCAACGCAATGGCGCTAGCTCCAGGCGGCCCGGATTGCGGTTGGGGCAACATGCTGTTCGAAGGTCAGCGTGGCACCCCGGCGCACTTCCTTGCTTCCACCACCAACGGCACTTCCGGTAACGCCACTTTCGGCATGACATCCGGCACCAACGGTTGCTCGACCAACGCATCGCTGACCTACGGCGGCAAATCCTGGTTTGCCATGAATGGCATGATGAACGAGCTGTCCGAAGACATGGCCAAGGGCAACGGCGAAGCGCTGACGACCTATGCCGTGGTATTGGGCGTGGCGCCGGAAGACCGTGCGCACTTCGCTGCCGTGACTCACGAGCACTTCCAGCAGATCTTCAGCAAGGCTGACGTAACCGCTGAAGACGTGCATACCAACACCCTGGCCGTGCTGAAATCAGACCCACGTCTGGCCAAGTACGCAACGCAGGCTTAAGCTCGACCCCACCCGCTTCTTTCGGGAAGCGGGTTTTATTTTTTATGGCCCGCCCTTTTTGAGCGATGCCAGTTCAGTTAAGACATGCGCTGAACCCTGTGGCGAGGGAGCTTGCTCCCGCTGGGGCGCGAAGCGGCCCCGCGCTTAAAAACCGGGAGCGCTGCGCATTCCAGCGGGAGCAAGCTCCCTCGCCACAGGTTCGGTACAGAATTGACTGACCGGTATTAACTGCCCAGGGTTTTGTTTTCTTTCGAGTTAAGTTGCCACCTATGCTCAAACGCCTTGCCTGGCTGGCGCTCTGTGTCTGCGCCCCGCTGTCCGCCGCGCCAAACATCGACCCTCAACGTTTGCAGCAACTGGCCAACGACCGCTTCTGGATTTCCCTCGGTCATTACGAAACCGCCAAACTCGGCGGCTGGCGCAGCTATGTCAGCGACAAGAAATTCTTTCTCGCAGCCGATGGCAATGAACACCCCGATCACGAACTGGCTGCGACCGTGCAAGCGTTGTACGCCCCGGCCAGCCTCGGCGAACAACACGCACAATGTGTTTATCCGGCGCGTACTCGTTGGCTGAAGGCGCAGCTCGACCTCACCGATCTGCCGACGCCGGAATGCGCCAAATACAAGAAATGGTTCAAGGACGTCTCGCCGCACAGCGCGGTGATGATCTTCCCGGCGGCTTATCTGAACAGCCCGTCATCCATGTTCGGCCATACCCTGCTGCGCATCGATCAGGCTGACGTGCAAAGCGACAAGACCTCGCTGCTCAGTTACGCGATCAACTTCGGCGCCTACATCGAGGGTTCCGACAACAGCATTCTGTACGCCTGGAAAGGCTTGATGGGCGGCTATCCCGGCCTGTTCGCGCTGGTGCCATACCAGGAAAAACTCTCCGAATATCGCAGCCTGGAAAACCGCGACCTGTGGGAATACCGGCTGAACCTGACGCAAGAAGAAACCGCGCGCATGGTCGAGCATGTGTGGGAGTTGAAGCAGATCCAGTTCGACTATTTTTTCTTCGACGAAAACTGCTCTTACCGTTTGCTCGAACTGCTGCAAGTGGCGCGCCCAAGCCTACGCCTGACTGAGCAATTCCCGCTGACCGCGATCCCCACCGACACGGTCAAAGCGGTGAAAGAGGCCGGACTGGTGGAAAGCATCGAATACCGCCCTTCCCGTGAACGCGAACTGCTCAGCCGTGCCGAGCCGCTGAGTGGCGAAGAACAGCAATGGGTCCTGAAGGTCAGCGCCGATCAACAGCAGTTGCTAGACCCGGCCTTCAAGGCTCTGCCCCGTGATCGCCAAGCCTTGATCATCGACGCGGCTTACCGCTTGGAACGCTATCGCGCCAATGGTCAGGAACGCGATCCGCAACGGGCACAACGCAGTTTCGAACTGCTGCGCGCAATCAACAAAAACCCGGCACCGGATCTGCAAATCCCGCAACCCGGTCTACCGGAAGATGGCCATGAATCACGCACCTGGCAGGCCGGTCTGGGCACACGTGGCGATCGTGCGTTCGGCGAATATGGCTTGCGCATGGCTTACCACGACCTGAATGACAACGCCGAAAGTTTCCCGCTCGGTGCGCAGATCGAAATCCTGCAGATGAAACTGCGCCAGTACGAAGGCAATCACTGGCAATTCCAGCAACTCGATCTCGCAACCATTCGCTCGCTGACGCCGCGTAACGAGTTGCTTCAGCCGCTGTCGTGGCAAGTCACCGGCGGCCTTGAGCGGGTGCCGGGCAAGCATGATGACGAGACGCTGGTCAGCCATGTCAATGGCGGCGGTGGCGGCACCTGGGCGCTGGGTGACGATGTGCTGGGTTTTGCCCTCGGCACGGTGCGGGTCGAACATAACAACGATTTCGCCGGCTTCATCGCCCCGGCGGCCGGTTTCAACAGCGGCGTGCTGTGGAAAAACCCGCTGGGCAACCTCAGTGTGGAGGCCAAGGGCGATTACTTCACCAACGGCGAAGTGCGTCGTAGCTTGAGCCTGAATCAGCAGTGGGAGTTGTCGCGCAACCTTGGGTTGCGCCTGAGTGCGCAGCGCGAGTTCAATCATGTAGCGACACCGGAAACCGAGGTCATGCTCGAAGTGAAGTGGTATCACTACTGATCTAAAGCCCGACAGATAAACCGTGTGGGAGCGAGCCTGCTCGCGAAAGCGGTGTGTCATTTAGCACTGAGGGTGACTGACCCACCGCTTTCGCGAGCAGGCTCGCTCCCACATTTGGATTAGTGGTGCTGATGGATTTTTCACACGCCTACGACAGCCGCCTCATGAATCCCCTTCTAGACTTTCCCTATCAGCCGAGAGCCGGCGCGGGAGAGTGCGATGTGGCGGTGTGCCGGTTTGCTGGGGGTGTTGCTGTTGTTGGGTGGTTGCCAGACCACCCATGAAGATCTGATCGCCAAGGGTTATCCACCGGCCTTCGCCGACGGTTTCGATGACGGTTGTATCAGTGGCCGACAGGCTGCCGGCTCGATCAGCGGCGAGTTTCGCAAGAACGTGCCACGCTATCTCAAGGACAAGCAGTACGCCGAAGGCTGGACCGACGGCTTCCGCCAGTGTCAGGCGATGCTGGAAAACAAGGATCGCGAAGACTATCGCAACGAACACAGGGACGAACGCGAGCGCGCCTGGCAGCAACAGAAAGATCAAGACGCCGGGCGGGCCTATCGCTCGCAATAGGTCGCTTCCAGACATTCAGTGAAACCAAATGCCTGCGACCATGGCCAGACTCTTTATACAGAGGAGGACACCATGAGCCGCGCTTTCGTCAACGAAGACAACGCCGCCGCGCAAGCCGATCAACCGGTCGAGCGCCACGTCAGCGAACAGCCCAATTACGTCACGCCACAAGGTCTGGCGCAGTTGCAGGCAAAAGTCACCGAACTGCAAAGCCTGCATGCCGAACAATCGGCCAAAGGTGATCAGGCCGACAAACAACGTCAGGCCGATCTGGAGCGTGATCTGCGTTACTTAAATCAGCGCCTGAGCAGCGCTCAGGTGGCCGTCGCCGCAACCTCCACCGACAAGGTGCAGATTGGCAGTTGGGTGACCTACGCCGACGAACACAACACCGAACGCCGGGTGCAACTGGTCGGCGAAGATCAGGCCGACGCCAGCCAAGGCCTGATCAATTGGGGCTCACCGCTGGGCCGGGCATTGCTTGGCGCCCGACTCAACGATGAAGTGCTGTGGCAGCGCCCCGCTGGCGATCAAGTGATTGAAGTGATCCGCATCGAACCGGCTTAAACCACGCCCTGCGCCAACATCGCATCGGCGACTTTGACGAAGCCGGCGATGTTCGCGCCTTTGACGTAGTTGATTCGGCCGTTCTCTTCGCCGTAATGCACGCAGGCATGATGGATCGATTGCATGATCGCGTGGAGCTTGCTGTCCACCTCGCCCGCCGTCCACAGCAGGCGCATGGCGTTCTGCGACATCTCCAGACCGCTCACCGCCACGCCGCCGGCATTCGATGCCTTGCCCGGCGCGAACAGAATCCCCGCCTCGATGAAGATATCCACAGCCTCCAGCGTGGTCGGCATGTTCGCGCCTTCGGCCACGCACACACAGCCGTTGCGCAGCAAAGTGCGCGCGGCTTCAGCGTCGAGTTCGTTCTGCGTAGCGCAGGGCAGCGCGATGTCGCACGGCAGCGACCAGGGAAGCTGAGCAGCGCGGAACTCCAAGCCAAATGCTGTCGCCAGTTCGCTGATCCGCCCGCGCTTGACGTTTTTCAATTCCAGTAGCGCCAGCCATTGCTCCTCGCTCAAACCCGATTCGCAGTACAGCGTGCCTTCCGAGTCGGACAGGGAAATCACCTTGCCGCCCAGATCCATGACCTTGCGCGCCGCGTACTGCGCAACGTTTCCGGAACCGGAGATCGCCACGCGTTTGCCTTCAACGGTTTGCCCGCGGCGCTTGAGCATTTCTTCGGCGAAATATACGCAACCAAAACCGGTGGCTTCCGGACGAATCAGGCTGCCGCCGTAAGTCATGCCTTTGCCGGTCAGCACGCTGGTGAACTGGTTGCTCAGGCGTTTGTACTGGCCGAAGAGGAAGCCGATCTCGCGCGCGCCAACGCCGATATCACCGGCCGGTACGTCAACGTCCGCGCCGATGTGGCGGTACAACTCGCTCATGAACGCCTGGCAGAAACGCATGACTTCGGCGTCGCTCTTGCCCTTCGGATCAAAGTCCGAACCGCCCTTGCCGCCGCCCATTGGTAGCGAAGTCAGGGAGTTCTTGAAGGTCTGTTCGAAAGCGAGGAATTTCAGCACGCCCATGTTCACCGAAGGATGGAAGCGCAAACCGCCCTTGTAGGGGCCGATGGCGCTGTTCATCTGGATGCGAAAACCGCGATTGACCTGGACTTTGCCCTGATCGTCGACCCAAGACATGCGGAACACCACCGCCCGCTCCGGCTCGCAGATGCGCTCCAGAATCCCCGAGGTCAGGTAATGCGGATTGGCTTCGAGAAACGGCCACAGACTGCGCAGGACTTCTTCGACGGCCTGGTGGAATTCGGGTTGATCCGGGTCGCGTTTTTTCAGTCGGGCAAGGAAGGATTCGACGGATTCGATCATGGGAAAAGTCTCGGCAAATTTATTGTCGTTGGAAGAGATTGAGCCGGACTGTAACAAACGAATTGCGCACAGGAACAGCGCAAAATGTCGCAGTTATGAAATTAAATGGTGCACAGGATATAAATCAGGCAGGTTTTTGCCCCTCTTTTGCACCTGAATGGGGAGTACCAATCCAAGATTTGCACCAACAATTATTCCGCTTTCGCGAGCAGGCTCGCTCCCACATTTGAAATGCATTCCCCTGTGGGAGCGAGCCTGCTCGCGAAGGGGTCACCACTGTCCATCTGAAAAAACCCGGGCAAAAAAAACGGAGCCCGAAGGCTCCGCTCTTTGTGCAACCAACCCCGATATCAGGCCAGTTTCTTGTGACGTACACGGTGCGGCTGGGCAGCCGCTTCGCCGAGACGCTTTTTACGATCGGCTTCGTACTCGGTGTAGTTACCTTCGAAGAAGATAGCTTGCGAGTCGTCTTCGTACGCGAGGATGTGAGTCGCGACGCGGTCAAGGAACCACCGATCGTGAGAGATCACAATGGCGGCGCCCGGGAAGTCCAGCAGGGCTTCTTCCAGGGAACGCAAGGTTTCAACGTC